>JAYUQE010000405.1:0-8831 GCA_043756905.1 Burkholderiales bacterium
GAGGGGCCATCTGCACTTCGTCGTCAGTCCCGACTCGACGCCGTTCCAAAACCGCCACCTCACCATCGAATAGAAGCGGATTTACACCGGCGCCAACACCGCCGCGGTGGGCCTGCCCGCGGCACTGCTGTTGCGACCCAAGCACCCTGATTGCAGTGCGCTGCGCAGCGGCACCTACCGCATCGTGGATGTCTACGAGCAAGACCCGGCGCGAATCACCTACACGACTGAACTTGACGCCCCCACCTTGACGATGCTGTTCGCGGATGGCAGCAAGGATCAGGGCGTATCAGAAGGCGGCTGCGCTTTCACTTTCAGCAACGGCGGCACAAAGGTCGTGGTGTCGCAGGCAGGTGTGTTGGTCGTCACCACCTCGCGCCAGGGTTCGAGCAAGTACAGGTACAGCCTGGCCTTTCCGGAACAGGCCGCCAACCTGGCGGCGCTGGCTGGTAGCTGGAACCTGCTTCAAATTTATCCGCGCGGCAGCACGCCTGAAGCGCCGCTGTGGGATGTCGCCATGGGCGACATCTCGGCCGCTGGCGTGATCAGTGGCATGCAGATTTGCTACAGGCAGGAGCCATGCGTGGTTGACAGCGGCGCCCCCACTGGCGTGAAGTTGCATGCGCAGGCCGGCTACGAGTTCGTGTTCAGCGGCGCCGTCACGGAGGTGAGCCGTGTGTTCACCTATACCCCCGGCAGTGGCCAGCCCATGCTGGTGGCCACCAGCGGCAACGGCGCCATCATCGGCACTCCGCGCAGCGGTTTGGGGCTGCGCAGCGTGGGCGATAACTGGGCGACATGGGAGCTCACGGTGAACGCCCAAGGCGTTGTGCCCAGCAGCTTCGCGCTCAGCAACTTCGAGGTGTTGTCAGTGGACAGCGTGGCGCAAAGCTATGTCCGGCGCCGCGCCCAGGACGGCGTGCAAAACACCCTCATGATGAACAAGCCACGCACCGGTTTCACCTTCCGCGCGCCAGGCACCGCTACCAACAGCGCAGGCAACACGGTGAACGTTAGCGAAGCCTACAGCATGCCGTTGTTGGGCACAGGGGTTACGGTGTATGGGGGGATCTCAAACCAGGCCGTACCCAGCCAGGTGTTCTTTGGCGCTTCCATCCTGCGGCCTTGATGGGGGCCGTAGCGCTGGGCGGCGGCAGCGCCAATGAGCGACGACACGGGCAAGATCACCGGCGCACTCACCTCGCCGTCGCCGTGCAGCACGTATCGGTGAGCCAGGCGCCGGCGATCAAAGGTCCGTGTGGGCCATTCACCGGCGAATACTGCGCAAATACGAGATGCCTTGTGCAAACCCGCTACTTGGCTGGCCGAGTTGCGAAAAATCTCACCCACTCGGACGACATGCCCCGAGTCAAGATTCCTACTCAACCTACGCTGTGCGCCGCACGCAAGCCTCAGGGCCAGCTCACCTCCATGCTCAGCCGCAACATGCGCCCCTTGGCGTCTTCACTGGTGGGCGGCAAGATGCCGCCGCCGCTCAACCAGCTTGCCACCGCAATCGGCACGCGCGTGTTGAACACGTTGTACAGCTGGGCTGAAAACAGCAAGCCTTTGCGCGCAGTGACGTTCAAACCATAGTCGTAGCGGGTGTGGCCCGCGGTGCGGCATTCGCTGGCGGTGAATCCCTTCTTCGCGCAATCTTCCGGTGTGAAGTTGGGGTTGTAGAAGTCGCCTTGCAGCGACGTGCCGCCGGTGGTGGTGGCACGCAGGCTGTGCTCCAAGGCGCCGGTGGTCAAGGTGGCCGAATGGGCCAGGCGCCAACGCGGATAGCCGCTGCGGCCGCTGAGGTTGTCGCCCCAGTTGCCACGCTCGGCATTCCACATTCGATAGTCGCTTTGGTAGGTGGCATCAAACTTCAGCGCCAACGGCCCAGCCGGCGTGATCAATCGGGTACTGGCGGAAAGATCAGTACCCTTGTTGCGGGTGCGGAACTGGTTCTCGAAGCGGCCCACGATGGACCCGATGGCGCCGGCCGCGACGCCGTATTTGGTCAATTCGGCAGGGCTGAAGGTTCGGTCATTGGTCAAGGGCAGCCGGTTCACGGTTCCGGGTGCTTGAGCCTCCTCCGTACCAATCAATTCGTTGGCACTCTTCAGCCCGATTTCATTGCGCCGCTCGATGGCCCAGGTGTCAATGGCCAGGCGCCAATCTGCGTTGGGCGCGAACACCAGGCCCAGGTTGGCGCTGCGCGAGGTTTCAGGTTTTAACGCCGGGTTGAAGGTAACGATGCTGGCCACGGCCGCGCCGCACTCTGAATTGGTGATGTTGTCGGCGCGCGCCAGCAAGAGCGTGTTGTCAGCACTGTTGCTTGGCAACGCCGCAGCCTGGGCGCGCAAATCATCAGCCAAGATGCCGGCCTGCGGGCAGCGCTTGGGGTCTGAGACGCCTTCGAATGCAGACTTGGTGGCGGTGGATGTTTCGTTCAGGTTGGGCGCGCGAAAGCCGCCTTCAAACGTGGCGCGGAGTAGCCAATGCGGCGCCGGCGTGTAGCGCAGTGCCAACTTGGGCGACAAGTGCGCCGCGCTGTTGCCGTGCTTGTCTAGCCGTGCCGCGGCTTCACCTTGCAGGCCGCTTGCCAAGGGCACGCTGAGTTCGCCAAAGGCCGCCCCTACCCAACGCTGGCCTTGTGACGACACGCTGCCATAGCCCACCACATCACCACCGCTGAGCGCCGCACTGGGCAGCATGCTGCTGCGCTCGTGGCGCACATCCACCCCCATGACGGCGCCGACCGGGCCCGCCGCGGTGCGCCCGATGTTGCCGCTCAGGCGCCCATCAACAAAGACTTGCCGCACCTCGCCGCGGTAGCCGTAGGTGGGGAACAACCTGGCCAGCACGGCCGGGTCGTTCGTTTGGCCCAGCTTGTAGCCGCGTTGAAAGAACAGCGGGTCGACCTGGTTCGGGTCGTCATTGCCGATGACTTCATGAAAGCCGCTGTAGCTGAACGCGCCGCGCTCGGTGGTGCGGCTGCGCCCGCCCATCATGCCCAGGGCCAACTCGCCATCGAACTTGGTGCCGCCCAAGGTGACGGGCCCACGAACGCCGGTCAACGCCCGGTACTGTGTGGTGGCGGCCTCGCTCTGGTTGGGGCCGTCGATGAAGCGGTAGCGCAGCTCGGCGTCGTCTTCGACGGTGGGATTCAAGGGGTGGGTAGCTGGCAGGCCCCGGTAGTAGAAGGTTTGCGCCAGCCCCGTGCTGGGGTTGCCCCAGGTGGTGCTGCCGATGGCCAGCCCATAGGACTGCATGGCATTCAGATACTGCGTGCGCGTGCGCGAGATCAACAGTTCAGCAAAGCCCTCGCGCCCATTGCCAAGGGGCAGGTGGCCGGTCAGAAAAGCGTTCGCACGTTGCGCCGCAGGGATGACCTGAAAGCGTGTGTAGCGGTCGTACATACACAGGCCATTGGCCAGGTTTTCCGGCGCGCAGCCCGGCAACGGCCCCACCCCTATGAGGTTGCCCGGCCAGCTATAGGTAGAGCGGCTGCCGAAAGCGCCGGCCAGCTCTGCGGCCTCTGGGCGCACCCGCTCCAACACATCACGCCACATCAAGGCGTCCCGCTGGTAAAGCGAAACGTTAGCCATGCCGCGCCCGCCTTGGGTGCCGGGCATGGCAAAGCCCGCGGTCAGGCTGGCGCTGGCGTTGCCAAAGCGCCCGCTGGTCAGGGATCGCTGTGCGCTCACGTGCCCTTGCACGCCCCGGTAATCATTGCGCGTGATGATGTGAATGACCCCGGCAATGGCGTCGGAGCCATACAAGGCTGCGCCACCAATCTGCAAGATCTCGATGCGCTCGATGGCTTCGAACGGCAGGGAATCGAGGTTGGTGAAAATCTCGTTGTAGTCAGCCAGCGGGTACGGCGCCACACGGCGGCCGTTCAGCAAGATCAGCGTGGCCTGCTTGCCCATGTTGCGCAACGAGGCGCCGCTGGCGCCCGCTGCAAACGAGGCACTGCCGCCAATGTCGCTGCTGCCCCCACCGTTAGATGGCAGGTTGTCCAGCCATTCGCGCAGCGTGGCTGTGCCACTGCGTTGCAGCTCTTCGCGCGTGACCACGCGCACCGGTGAGCTGCCCTCGCTGCCCAGCGTGCCCAGGCGGCTGCCGGTTACTTCAATGCGCGCAGGGTCATTGGCGCCGTAGGCGGTGCTGCAGGCGAGCAGGCCAAGCATGGCGAGCTTGCAAATGAAGGGTGAGTTGGCGTAACGCCGCCCGCGCGCACGCGGCCAGGTAAGTGGGTTGGTCAACAAGATGGGCTCCTCTGATTTCTTATGCCGGGCGCGAAGCGCCCAACGCTTGGATGCAGCAGTGCCGGAAACCTCAGGCTACCCAGTTAACCGTTCAAACCAGTAGCTCTTGGCTGGTTCTGGCGCTACGCAGCAACGACTCTAACGCCTGTTCCCGCACCCCATAAAAGCGCTTCACCTCATCAATCTGCTGCAGCACCTCTTCGCGCGGTGGCACCACGCCGCCCTTCACCGCCAGGATCATCTTGTTCTTGGCCGTGTGCTCCAGCGCCACGAACTCGAACACCTGCGTCGCATAGCCCTGGGCTTGCAGCAACAGCGCGCGCAGCCCGTCGGTGAGCATTTCGGCTTCCTGGCCCATGTGAATGCCGTGCTGCAAGATGGGCCGCAAGGGGTGCGGCGCCAGCAGTTGCGGGCGGAGCTGTTTGTGGCAACACGGTGAACACACGATCACCTGCGCGCCGGCTTGCAGGCCCAGGTGGATGGCCTGGTCGGTGGCGGTGTCGCAGGCGTGCAGGGCGATCACCACGTCCAGCGGCTGCGGCTTGAAAGTGGCCAGGTCGCCGGGCTCGAAGTGCAGGTCTTGCAAGCTTAAGCGCTGTACCGCGGCGTTGCAAAAGTCAACCAGCTCGGCGCGCAGTTCCACACCGGTGACTTGCAGCGGGCGCTGCAAGCCATGGCGCAAATGGTCGTGCACGGCGAAAGTGAGGTAGCCCTTGCCGCAGCCAAAGTCGGCCACGCGAACGGGCGCATCACCTTGGCGCGGCAGGGTTTCCAGCGCCGCAGCAAGCACCTCGACGAAGCGGTTGATCTGCCGGTACTTGCGCGCCATGGCGGGCACCAGGGCACCCAGCGCATCGGTGATGCCCAGCGCAGCCAGGAAGGGGCGATCCAATGGCACGAGCCTGTGCTTCTCGCGGTTATGACCCGCCTGCGCCACGGTGCCGTTTTCAGCGACCTCGCCCTTGCCCCGACGCAGTGAAGCCTTGCCCTTGCGGTTGAATGCGAGTTGCAATTCCTGGCCCGGCGTGAACAGGTGCAGGTTGCGAAACGCCGCACCGGCCCACCCGGCAATTTCTTGCAGGCCGCGCTCGTGCGTGGTGTTGTGCGTGTGGTCACCGGTGCCGTGACGAAAGGTGAAGCTCAACTGTGGCTCGCGCTTGATGTGCAGCGCGCGCACCAGCACGCGCTGCACGCCTTCCAGCGTGCCGCTGGGGTTGGCCAGCAGCAGGTGGCCGAAGCTGCCACTGGCCAGCGCGTCGTGCAGGGCGGCCATGAAGTCAGCCGCGGCATCGGTGGCGGGTGCCCGGTTGGCCATGGAAACAGAGGGTTCGGTCATCTGGTGTGATCACTGCAGGCTGGGTATTCTGCGGCGCCCACCCGAACAACAGGAAACCAAGCCATGAACCGCATACTCAATCTGATTCGCGCTGCCTTGCTCAGCCTGGCCTTGGTGGCCAGTGCACACGCCGGCGCACCACAAGTCAAAGGCCAATCGCCGGGCTGGTACCGCATGATGCTGGGCGATTTTGAAGTCACCGCCCTGAGCGACGGCACCGTGGCCTTGCCAGTGGACAAGTTGCTCACCAACACCACCGCGGCACAAGTGATGGATGCACTGTCGCGCGCCTACCTGGGCACGCCGCTGGAAACATCGGTTAACGGCTACTTGGTGAACACGGGTGAGAAGCTGGTGCTCATCGACGCCGGCGCGGCCACCCTGTTTGGCCCCACGCTGGGCCGGCTGCTCGGCCACCTCAAGGCCAGCGGCTACCAGCCCGAGCAGGTGGACGAGGTCTACATCACCCACATGCATGGCGACCATGTGGGCGGCCTGATGAACGGCGCCAACCGCGCCTTCCCCAACGCCACGGTACGCGCCGACAAGAACGACGCCGATTTCTGGCTCAGCCAGGCCAACCTGGACAAGGCACCCGAAGCCGGCAAGGGTGCGTTCAAGGGTGCGATGGCGTCGATCAACCCCTACGCGGCTGCCGGCAAGTTCAGCCCCTTCGATGGCGACACGCAACTCGTCAACGGCGTGAAAGCGGTTGCCGCGCGCGGCCACACGCCGGGCCACACCATTTACTTGGTGGAAAGCAAGGGCCAGAAGATGATGATCTGGGGCGACCTGATGCACGTGGCGGCGGTGCAGTTCAACGACCCCAGCGTGACCATTCAGTTCGATTCCGATTCCACTGCCGCCGCGGCGCAGCGCGCCAAGGCCTACGCCGCCGCCGCGGCCGAGGGCTATTACGTGGGCGTGACCCACATTTCGTTCCCCGGCATCGGCAAGCTGCGCGACGATGGCCGCGGCTACACGTGGCTGCCGGCGAACTATGTGAGCGCGAACAAGTAGCGTGCGTTGACAGATCAGCCGCGCAGCGCGTTGACCAAAGGCTTGCCGGCTTTGTCACGGTAAACGTCGAAGTCGGCATCGATGCTCAGCACATGGCGGATGCGCAGGCGCGCCGCCGCCTCGGCGATGGACGCATCGGCCAGGTCGAACGGCAAGCTAGCAAAGCGCGTGGCAATGGCCAGCATCTCGGGCAGCGAAGCCGGCACGGGGGCATCTACCGCAATCCCCCCGCGCTGTGCCCAGCGCAGGAAACCAAGCGCACAAGGGTTGCCGATGCGCCGGGCCAGCAGCGCGCAGACCTCGGTGACCACGGGCCAGGTGGTGAGAAGCTGAACAGATTCGTTAGCTTTGAGCCAAGCCAGCACGATTTCGTGCCAATGATCTGCGGCATTGAACAGGGCGATCAACGGGCCGCTGTCTACCAGCACGCGGCCGGGCACGAGGTAGCGTGCACTGGGCTGGCGCGCCTTGCGAACGGTGGGCATTCAGCGTGGCGCGCTGCGGGCGGCGTGCTTGGCTGCCCAAGCGTCGGCCACAGCCGTTTTGCGTGATTTGGCCAAATCGAGTGGCCCACTGAAGCGGCCAAACAAGTCGACACCCAGGCTGTGCGCGGATGGCGTGGCCGGCGCCGCCGCAGCAAGGTACTGAACCAAGGCCTCGCGAATCAATTCACCAGCGGGCCGGCCTTCGGCCACGCTGCGCTGGCGCAACCGCTGCTCCAGCTCGGGGTCGAATTTGACGGTCATGGTCATGGCGGCACCTCGAAGTATTACGTTCAATAATACATGCGAAACAAATCACCCGTCAAGCCAGCAGCACCTCAAGTGAATTGAATGGCGCCCAGCATGCCCAAGGCATCACGCCAGTGCGCCACGCCCACGCCTTGCAAGCGCTGGTTGCCCGGTGCGCCGCACACCAGCAGCGGCTCGCCTTGCACCGCTTGCGCGGCGTGCCGCTGCCAGGTGTGCAGGCTCTTGAGCCACTCCGGTTGAAACGTGGCACCTGACTTGAATTCAACCGGCCACAGGGTGCCGGCGCGTTCAATGAGCAAGTCAACCTCGTTGCCGATGTTGTCGCGCCAAAAGTAGGCAATGCCCGGCGCGCCGGTGTGGCGCAGGTGTTTGCCGTATTCGGCCACGCACAAGTTTTCAAACAAGGCGCCGCGCATGGGGTGGCTGTTCATGGCGAGCGCATCGGTGATGCCGAGCAACCACGCCGCCAGGCCGGTGTCGTGAAAGTACAGCTTGGGCGTTTTCACCAGCCGCTTGCCGAAGTTGGTGTGATACGGCGGCAGCCGAAACGCCACGTAGGTGGCTTCCAGCACATTGAGCCAGTCTCGCGCCGTGGTTTGCGCCACGCCCAGATCATTGGCTACGGCATTCAGGTTGAGCAGTTGGCCGCAGCGCGCCGCCATCATGCGCATGAAGCGCTGAAATTGCAGCAAGTCGGTGATGCGGCTGACCTGGCGCACATCACGTTCGAGGTAACTGGCCACGTAGCTCGCATGCCAATCGGCGCTGGCCACTTCGGTGGTGTGGATGGCCGGGTAGGCGCCGCGCACCAGCAGTTCATCAAGGCTGAGTTGGTTAAAGGTGGCGGCGGCTTCAACATAGGCCAGGGGCATCAATTCCACGAAACCGGCGCGCCCGGCAAGGCTCTGGCTCACGGCCTGCGACAGCAGCAGGTTTTGCGAACCGGTGACGAGAAAGCGGCCCGGCCGGCGATCCGCATCGACCATGGTTTGCAGGTACGACAGCAACTCGGGCACGCGCTGCGCCTCGTCGAGAATCACGCCTTGCCTGTGCGCGGCGAGGAAGCCGCGCGGGTCCGACGCCACGCGCTGGCGCACATCGGGGTCTTCCAGCGACACGTAAGCATGGCGGGGCAGCGCGGCGCGGGCCAAGGTGGTTTTGCCCGACTGGCGCGGGCCGGTGAGCACCAGCACCGGGAAGCCGCGCGCCAGCCGCAACAGGCGGGCGTGGGCAGTGCGGGGATAGGTGGCGCCGAGCATGATTTGCTATTTCGGTGTCTGAAGCTGAATATGGAGCATGATGCACTATTTCAGTTTTTGAAGCTGAAATTGTAAAATAACCTTCTGCGCCCTGAGCAATCAGGCCTCCATTTGCTTCTGAAACACCAGCCCCGCATGCTCGCGCAGGGCGTGGAACTTGATCTTCGGCCAGTTCTCTTGCATGGCACGCAGCTCGCCGGCG
>JAYUQE010000406.1:0-8799 GCA_043756905.1 Burkholderiales bacterium
CGCACCCTGGGCTACACGCCCGCGGCCTGGTGGGCGCGGGTGGGCTGGGCGCAACTGCTGCCGCGCCTGGCCTGGCCGCTGGCCGCCGTGCTGGCCTACGGCTTGACGGTGGTGGATGTGGCCTTGCTGGTCGGCCCGCAAGCGCCTCCCACGCTGGCGCTGCTGGCCTGGCAGGCGCTCAGCGAGGGCCGGGCGCAGCGCAACGAGGAGGGTGCTGCCATGGCCCTGCTGCTGGCCCTGGCGCTGGCCGCGCTGGCCCTGTTGGGGCTGGGCCTGCATGCGCTGTGGCAGGGCTTTATGCGCCGGCAAGCGCGCTGCGGCCACCGTGCGCCGGGTTGGCTGGGCGCGGCCAGCCACCTGGCGCCCGCCTTTGGCCTGTGCATCATGCTGTTATATGGCCTGGTCGCGCTGGCGCTGGCCACCTGGTCGCTGGCCGGGCCGTGGGGCTTTCCGGCGTTGTGGCCCGTGCAATGGACAAGCCAGACCTGGGCCCAGGTGGCCAGCAGCGCATCCACCACCGCCTTCAGCGTGGCCCTGGCGCTGGCCGCCGCATGCAGCGCCGTGCTGCTGGCGCTGGCCTGGCTGGAAAGTGCGCCCGCGCACTGGGACCGGCGCATCAGCGTGCTGGTCTTGCTGCCCTTGGTGTTGCCGGGCCTGTTCTGGCTCGGTGGTCTGTACCGCCTGGCGCTGTGGGCGCGGCTCGACGGCACCGTGTGGGGCCTGTGGTGGGTGCATGTGCTGTTGGTGCTGCCGTATGCGATGACGGCGCTGGCCCCGGCCTGGCGCAGCTTCGATGCGCGGCTGGCGCACACCGCGCTGGCGCTGGGCCGCAGCCGCTGGGTGTTCTGGTGGCGGGTGAAATGGCCGCTGCTGGCCGCGCCGCTGGCTTCCGCCTTGGCCATTGGCTTCGCGGTGAGCCTGGCGCAGTACCTGGCCACGCAATTCATCGGCGCGGCGCGCCACCCCACGCTCACCACCGAAGCCGTCACCCTGGCCTCGGGCGGGCAGCGCAACCTGGCGGCGGCCTTTGCGCTGCTGCTGGCCGTGTTGCCGGCGCTGGGCTTCATGCTGGCCCAGCGTGTGGCCCACCCTAGTCCACTGCGTCACTGAAATCGCCCCCCACTGCCCACCCGATACGGGCGCGCCGCGGCGTTGCAAATGCTCGCGATACCTATGGGTATCGCTGTGCTTTGCGCCTTGCGGCGCATCCCGTCTCGGGCGTTCCTTGGGAGGCATTTCAATGACGCAGTGGACTAGCATGCGCGCCCATGTTGCTTGAGCTTCAAGGCGTGTCGATCAACCTGGGCACTCACGTGCTGGTGCCGGCCTTTGACGCCAAGGTGGCCGCCGGCGAGGTCCTGGCGCTGATGGGGCCCAGCGGCTGCGGCAAGAGTTCGCTGTTGTCGTACTTGGCCGGGCTGTTGCAACCGCCCTTGCTGGGCAGCGGGCGCATCCTCATCGCGGGGCACGATGTGAGCCGCCTGGCCACCGAGCAACGCCGCGTGGGCTTGCTGTTCCAGGACGACCTGTTGTTCCCCAACCTCAACGTTCGAGACAACTTGCTTTTTGCGCTGCCGCGCGGCGAACGCCAGCCGCGCCACGCCGCCGCTGAACGCGCGCTGGCCCAGGCCGGGCTGGCGGGCTTTGGTGCGCGGCTGCCGGCCAGCCTGTCGGGCGGGCAGCGCGCCAGGGTGTCGCTGCTGCGGGCCCTGCTGGCCGCACCCAGCGTGCTGTTGCTCGATGAGCCGTTTTCGCGCCTCGACGCCGCGTTGCGCGAGCAGATGCGCGGCTTCGTGTGGCAGCAACTGCGTGCACACCAGGTGGCCGGCGTGTTGGTCACGCACGACGTGCAAGACGTGCCGGCCGGCGCGCGCTGCATTCAACTGGCGGGCCAGCATGCTTGACCGTGCCGCGCTGCGCCTGCTCCAGGCGCCAGTGCAGCGCGCGGCACGCCAACTCGTGCGCTGGCGGCTGCCTGCCGATGCGGTGACGCTGATCGGCTTTGCCCTGGGCCTGTTGGCCGCCCTGGCCATCGCGCTGGGCCGGCCCGTGTTGGGCCTGGCACTCATTGCCGCCAGCCGCATCTGCGATGCGCTCGACGGCGCCGTGGCGCGCCTGACGCAGGCCACCGACCGCGGCGCGTTTCTCGACATCACGCTGGACTTTCTGTTCTACGCCAGCATCCCGCTGGCCTTCGCCTTGGCCGATGCGCCGCGCAACGCCTTGCCGGCGGCCGTGTTGCTGGCCGCGTTCATCGGCACCGGGTCCAGCTTCCTGGCCTTTGCCGTGCTGGCCGAACGGCGTGGCCTGGTCAGCGCGGCCTACCCGCAAAAGGGCTTGTATTACCTTGGCGGTTTGACGGAAGCCAGCGAAACCTTGATCTGCTTTGCGTTGATGTGCATCTGGCCTGAACACTTCGCGTGGTGGGCCTATGGCTTTGCCGCGCTGTGTGGCTTGACCATCGCCACCCGGTTGGCCTCAGGGTGGGCCCTTCTCGGGCCAGCGGCAAAGCGGTAAGGTGCGCCGCGCCGCAGCGACCCAATCAAACAACGAGACAACCATGAACAAGAACAAGCTGTGGCTGGTGGTGCCGCTGATCGCCTTGGTGGCAGCGTTCTTCGCCTTCGACCTGGGGCGCTTCTTCAGCCTCGACTACATCAAGGGTGCGCGCGAAGGCTTTGCGCTGCTGTACGCGCAGCAACCGTTGGCGGTGGCGGGCGGGTTCTTCGCCATCTATGTGGCCGTCACCGCGCTTTCCCTGCCCGGCGCGGCGGTGATGACGCTGCTGGCCGGTGCCATCTTCGGGCTGCTGGTGGGCACGGTGCTGGTGTCATTTGCGTCGAGCATCGGCGCCACGCTGGCCTTCGTGGTGTCGCGCTACCTGCTGCGCGACAGCGTCAAGTCGCGTTTCGGGGCGCGCCTGGCCGAGGTCGACAAGGGCATCGAAAAGGAAGGCGCCTTCTACCTCTTCACGCTGCGCCTGGTGCCCTTGATTCCCTTCTTCGTCATCAACCTGTTGATGGGCCTGACCAAGATGAAGGCCGCCACGTTCTACTGGGTCAGCCAGTTGGGCATGCTGGCCGGCACCATCGTGTACGTGCTGGCCGGCACGCAACTGGCGCAGATCACCTCACTCAAGGGCATCCTGACGCCGGGCTTGTTGATCTCGTTGGTGCTGCTCGGCGTGTTCCCGCTCATCGCCAAGAAAATGGTCAACGCCATCCAGGCGCGCAAGGTGTATGCGAAGTGGGTGCATCTCAGACCCGAGACCTTCGACCGCAACCTGGTGGTCATCGGCGCGGGTGCGGCCGGGCTGGTCACCAGCTACATCGCCGCGGCGGTGAAGGCCAAGGTCACGCTGGTGGAAAGCCACAAGATGGGCGGCGACTGCCTGAACTACGGTTGCGTGCCGAGCAAGGCGCTGATCAAGACCGCCACGCTGGCGCGCCAGATGCGCCACAGCGCGGAATACGGCATTGCGCGGGCTGATTTCCAGTTGGACTTTGCGCAGGTGATGGAACGCGTGGCGGGCATCGTCAAGGCCGTGGAGCCCCATGATTCCGTCGAACGTTATACGGCGCTCGGCGTCGATGTGGTCGAGGGCACGGCCACGATCATCGACCCCTGGCACGTGAAGATCGTTCGCGGGAATTTGGAACAAACGGGTGGCGAACAAACACTCAGTACTCGTCACATCGTCATCGCCACCGGCGCGCGGCCGTTCGTGCCGCCGCTGCCCGGGCTCGACGATGTGGGCTACCTGACCAGCGACACGCTTTGGGCCCTGCGCGAACAGCCCAAGCGCCTGGTGGTGCTGGGCGGCGGGCCGATCGGCTGCGAACTGGCGCAAGCGTTCGCCCGCCTGGGCTCGCACGTCACGCAAATTGAAATGGCGCCGCGCCTGATGCTGCGCGAAGACGAAGAGGTGTCGGCCTACGCGCGCCAGGCGCTGGAGGCCGATGGCGTGGCCGTGCTCACCGGCCACAAGGCGCTGCGCTGCGAGAAGGTGGGGGGCGAGAAGTTCATCATCGCCGAGGCCGCTGGCCAGGAAAAGCGTGTCGCCTTCGATGTGCTGTTATGCGCCGTGGGCCGCGTGGCGCGTTTGCAAGGCTATGGCCTGGAGGAACTGGGCGTGACGGTCAACCGCACGGTGCAGGTCAACGAATACTTGCAGACCAACCTGCCCAACATCCTGGCCGCGGGTGATGTCGCCGGGCCCTACCAGTTCACCCACACGGCGGCGCACCAGGCCTGGTATGCGGCGGTGAATGCGCTGTTCGGCGGCTTGAAAAAATTCAAGGTCGATTACTCGGTGATCCCCTGGTGCACCTTCATCGACCCCGAGGTGGCGCGCGTGGGCCTGAACGAACAGGAAGCCAAGGAGAAGGGCATTGCCTATGAAGTCACCCGTTATGGCATCGACGACCTCGACCGCGCCATTGCCGACAGCGCCGCCCACGGCTGGGTGAAGGTGCTCACGGTGCCGGGCAAAGACCGTATCCTGGGCGTCACCATCGTCGGCGTGCACGCTGGCGACTTGCTGGCCGAGTTCGTGCTGGCCATGAAGCATGGCCTGGGGTTGAACAAGATCCTGGGCACCATCCACACCTACCCCACGCTGGCCGAGGCCAACAAGTACGCTGCGGGAGAATGGAAGCGGGCCCATGCGCCGGCCGGCCTGTTGAAATGGGTCGAGCGTTTTCACACTTGGCAACGGAGTTGAAGCATGAAGCGTTGGTTGGTTGTCCTGTTCACGTTGCTGTCATGCCTGCCGGCCTGGGCCCAGTTCGATCATGCCTATGGCGCCTGGGAGGGCCTGCTGAAGAAGCATGTGCGCTGGCTGCCCGACGGCAAGCAGAGCCGGGTCGACTACACCGGTTTCAAGACCGACCAGTCGGCGCTGGCGCCGGTGCTCGCCGGCTTCAGTGCCGTCAAGCCAGCCGAGTTCGAGGCCTTCAGCCGCGAGCAGCAGATGGCCTTTTTGATTAATGCCTACAACGCCTTCACGATCGAGCTGATCCTCACCCGCTGGCCCGATGTGAAGTCGATCAAAGACCTCGGCGGCCTGCTCAGCTCGCCGTGGAAAAAGGAGTTCTTCACCTTGCTCGGCGCCAAGCACCACCTCGACTGGATCGAACACGAGCAACTGCGGCCGCGCTATCAAGACCCGCGCATCCATGCCGCCATCGTGTGCGCCAGCATCGGTTGCCCGGCGCTGCGCAACGAGGCCTTCACGGCGGCCAAGCTGGAGGCGCAACTCGAAGACGGCATGCAGCGCTTCCTGGGTGACCGCACGCGCAACCGCGTGGGCATGGCCGGGGGTGCCGGCAAGCTCGAAGTCAGCCAGATCTTCAAGTGGTTTCGCGAAGACTTCGAGAAAGGCCACAAAGGCTTTGCCAAGGTGGAAGACGTCTTTGCGCGCTACGCCGGCGCGATGAGCACTGATGCGGCACAGCAGCAGGCGCTGCGTGAGCGCAAGCTGCCCATCGAGTACCTCGACTACGATTGGAGCATCAACGCTCAGGGACGATGAAGCAACTGTTTGCAGTACTGGCCTGCTTGGCGCTGGCCCACTGCGCCGGCGCCCAAGGCGTGTCGTCGCCATTGGCCCCATTGGCCCCATTGGCCCCATTGGCCCCGTTAACCGGCGAGGCCGCCACGCCGCCCGCGCCATGGCACTTCGTCGGCCTGCCCAAGCAAAAAAAGCCGGCCACGCGGTTCAGCGTGGCAGAGCTCGAAGGCCAGCGTGCGTTGCGCGTCGACGCGCAGGCCTCGTACGGCAACCTGGTGCACTGGTTCAGCCAGCCGCCCAGCCAGCGCCACCTGGCCTGGCAGTGGCGGGTGGACCAGCCCAACCCGAACAGCCGGCTGCGCGAACGCAGTGGCGACGACACGCCGGTCAAGGTCTGCGCCATGTTCGACCTGCCGCTGGACGCCGTGCCGTTTGTCGAGCGCCAGGTGCTGCGCGCGGCGCGCCGCATGAGCGACGAGCCGATCGCCGCGGCCACGCTGTGCTACGTGTGGGACGCGCAAGAGCCCACCGGCGCCGAGCTCGACAACGCCTTCACCCGCCGCCTGCGCATGATCGTGTTGCGCGGCGCCGGCTCTGCGCTTTCGCGCTGGCAGGCTGAGGAGCGCGACCTGCATGCCGACTTCCTGCGCCTGTTTGCCGATGAGGCGACCAGCGTGCCGCCGCTCATGGGCATTGCGGTGGGAGCCGACGCCGACAACACACAGGGCCACAGCGTGGCCCATGTCATGGGGCTGGAATTGCTGGCTCGCCGGCGCGCGGGCGCGACGCGCCCATGAAGCGGCTGTTGCTGCTGGGCGGTGGCCATGCGCATGTGCATGTCTTGCAGGCGCTGGCACGCGAGCGCGCCGCCGGGGCCGAAGTGACGTTGGCCTCGCCCTTCATGCAGCAAACGTATTCCGGCATGGTGCCGGGCCTGGTGGCCGGGCACTACGCGGCGGCGCAGTGCGCCATTCCCTTGTTGCCGCTGGCGCGCGCGGCGGGCGTTCGCTTCGTTCACAGCGCTGCGACGGCGCTCGATGCCGCGCAGCGCAGCGTGACCCTGGCCAACGGCGACAAACTGGGCTATGACGTGCTCAGCCTCGATGTCGGCGGCGTAATGGACCGCCAGGTCGTGCTCGGCGCGCGCGAGCATGCGCTGTGGGTGCGCCCGATCGAGCAATTTGTGCATTGGGCCGACCAGATGATCGCCATTGCCGGCGAGCGCACGCTCGACGCGGTGGTGGTGGGCGGCGGCGCGGCCGGTGTGGAGTTGGCGCTGGCGTTTCAGCATCGCTTGAACCGCATGGGCACGGGTTCGCGCCTGTCGCTGGTGGCCGGCCCGGAAGGGGTGTTGCTGGGCTACCCACCCGCCACCATCCGCCGCGGCTTGCGCGCCTTGCGCCGCATGCGCGTGGTGGTGGTGAACGAGGCCTGCACCGAAATCACGGCCAACCATGTGCACCTGAGCAACGGTGCGCGCCTGGTGTGCGATGCGCCGGTGATGTGCATCGGCACCTCGGCGCCGCTGTGGCTGCCTGGCAGTGGCCTGGCGCAGGATGAACGCGGCTTCATCACCACCGGGCCCACCTTGCAAAGCCTGAGCCACCCCGAGGTGTTTGCGGCCGGTGACGTGGCCAGCCGGCCTGACAAGCCGCACCCGCGCAGCGGCGTGTATGCCGTGCGCGCCGGCCCGCCGCTGGCGCACAACCTGCGCCGGGCCGTGGCCGGGGGCGAGTTGATGGCCTACGAGCCGCCGCTGCGCACACTCAACCTGCTGTCATGCGGGCGGCGCCGGGCGATTCTTTCGTACGGCGACTGGTCGGCGCAGGGGCGCTGGGTCTGGTGGCTGAAAGATCGCATCGACCGCGCCTTCGTGGCGCGCTACAGCCTGCCTGGCGCAGCCGAGTCGGCGTCCCAGGCCAGGAGTGACGCTGCCGCATAATCCGCCGCCTGACGTTTCCCAAGATCCACTCGGGCGCGCCGGATTCATTCACAGGCCCTGAGACCACGCGCATTGCCCAGCCACCGCAGCCACGTCCACCCCGTGCGGGTTTATTGGGAAGACACCGACGCCGGCGGTGTGGTGTTCTACGCCAACTACCTCAAATTCTTTGAGCGCGCGCGCACCGAATGGCTGCGCGAGTTGGGCTTCAGCCAGCACGAAATGGCCACGCGCCTGGGCGTGATGTTCGTGGTGGCCGACACCGCGGTGCGCTACCTGCGCCCGGCCCGGCTTGATGACCTGTTGCACGTCAGCGTGCAAGTGGCGCAAGCCGGCAAGGCATCGCTGCTGATCGAACAGCAGGCGCGCCGCGGCCGCGACTTGTTGGCCAGCGGCACCATCCGCATTGGTTGCGTGGCCTGCGTGCCCGGTGCAGACGGCGGTTTTGGTGTGCGCCGAATTCCTGAAGACATTCTTGAGCGAATCCAGACATGAACCAGGACCTTTCCATCTTCACCCTGGTGATGCATGCCAGCCTGGTGGTGCAACTGGTGATGGCCGCGCTGGTGCTGGTGTCGCTGTGGAGCTGGACGGTGATCTTCGGCAAGATCTTCGGCCTGCGCCGGGTGCGCGGCGACAACGATGCGTTTGAGCAGGACTTCTGGTCCGGCCGCGGGCTGACCGAGCTGCACCAGGCCGTCGCCACCAAGCCGCACACGGCGCCCATCGAGCGCATCTTCGCCAGCGGCATGCGCGAATTCCTGAAGCTGCGTGAACGCCGGCTCGACGCCGCCGCGCAGCTCGACGGCGCGCGCCGCGCGATGCGCGCCAGCTACCAGCGCGAACTCGACGCGGTGGAGAGCAACCTGAGCTTCCTGGCCAGCGTGGGCTCGGTGTCGCCCTATGTCGGCCTGTTCGGCACGGTGTGGGGCATCATGCATGCATTCGTGGGCTTGTCGAACCTGCAACAGGTGACGCTCGCTTCGGTCGCGCCGGGCATTGCCGAGGCGCTGGTGGCCACCGCCATCGGCTTGTTTGCGGCCATTCCGGCGGTGATCGCCTACAACCGCTTTGCGCGCGACATCGACCGCATCGCTATTCAGCTCGAAACCTTCATCGAGGAGTTCTCCAACATTCTGCAGCGCAGCGCCGGGCAGCCCGCGGCGCAGGCACCTGTGCCGGCGCCGGCACCGGCGGCTGCGGTGGTGCGCTAGATGGCTGCGGTCATGTCCCGTGGTGGCGCGCGGCGGCGCCGTGCCATGAACGAGATCAACATGGTGCCGTTCATCGACGTGATGCTGGTGCTGCTGATCATCTTCATGGTCACCGCCCCGCTCATCACCAC
>JAYUQE010000407.1:0-8797 GCA_043756905.1 Burkholderiales bacterium
TGGCCTTGGCGCTTGGGTTCTCGGCTGCGGCTGCGTTGTGGGCTTTTGACTTTGGCAAAGAGATTGCTGGGCTAGATCGCAACTCGCGCGAGGAGCTCGTTGCCTTGCGCCAGGAGGTTGGCCAGTTGCGCGACGAGCGCCAGAAGGCGCAGTCGATCGCCAACACGGCCGAGAGCATGCTCAAGACCGAGCGCGTCGCGCAGGAGCGTCTGGCCCAGCAGTTGCGCAGCCTGGAGTCAGACAATCTGGCGCTGAAGGCTGACCTGGGTTTCTTTGAGCGTCTGTTGCCGGCAGCCAGCGGCGAAGGCTTGGCGGTCCGCGCGTTGCAAGCCGAGATCAAGGCCCCAGGGCAACTGCGCTACCAGATGCTACTGATGCAAAGTGGCAAGACCCAGGCCGAGTTCAGCGGCCGTTATGAGATTGTCGTGACCGGCCAACTCGAAGGCCGGCCCTGGGTGATGGCCGCAGCGCAAGGTGCGCAGCCAATCAAGGTGCAGCAGTACGCCCGCGTCGAAGGCATGGTGGAGGTCCCCGCAGCGGCCGTGGTAAAAGCCGTGCAGGTCAAGGTGCTGGACAACAAAGGGAGCGTGCGTGCCAGTCACACGGTCAAGTTGTGACGCAGCGGCGCTGCCTCATCGATACAGCGTTCGAAAAGGACTCAAGCATGTGGCCAGGTAAGAAGAAACAGGCCCCGATTCGCAGCCTCGTTTGCGAGGGCACTGTGATTGAAGGAACGCTTCGCTTCATCGACGGCGTGCGCATCGACGGTGAAATCATCGGCGACGTGATCGCCGCCGAAAGTGGGCACAGTATTGTGGTGATCAGTGAGAAAGCCCGGGTGCAAGGTATGGTCAAGGCCGATCATGTGATCATCAACGGCGAAGTCCAAGGTCCGATCCATTGCACGGAGTTGCTGGAGCTTCAACCCAAGGCGCGCGTCACGGGCGACGTCAAATACGAAATGCTCGAAATGCACCAGGGTGCGCTCATCGATGGTGAGATGCGCCCATTGAAATTTGCCGAAAAGCCCGCATTGAAGTTGGCAGCTTCCAACGAAACCTGAACTCACCCAGGAGCTCTGCATGAACGCCCTTGTTGAAAACCTACAGCCGGCCGCCGGCGAAATGCCCGCGCCGCTGATCTTCACCGATAGCGCGGCCGACAAGGTGCGCGACCTGGTGGCCGAAGAAGGCAACCCGGAACTGAAGTTGCGCGTCTTCGTGCAAGGCGGTGGTTGCTCGGGCTTTCAATACGGTTTCACGTTTGACGAAGCCGTGAATGAAGACGATACCCAGATGAACAAGAACGGCGTCACCTTGTTGATCGATGCCATGAGCCTGCAGTACCTCATGGGCGCGGAAATTGACTACAAGGAAGATCTGCAGGGCGCACAGTTCGTCATCAAGAACCCCAACGCCACCACCACCTGCGGTTGCGGCTCAAGCTTCTCGGCTTGATCCGGCCAAGGCGTGCTGGGTTCAGCGTGCCGGGTACAGCGCGCCGAGTACGCGGGGGCCTCGTGCCCCGGTCACGGCAGCCAGGTTGCCGGCGCGTCGCGTCGTAAACGCCCACCCCAGCCAGGCAAAAGCCAAGGCTTCCACCTGATCAGGCGGCACGCCACGAGTGGCGGTACTGGCCACTTGCACGCCGGGCAGCAGTGTGGACAGGCGTCGCATCAAGTGAGCATTGAACGCGCCGCCGCCACACACCAGCAATTCCTGCGTCGCGGCGGCATGCGCGTTCAGCGCTTGCGCTGCACTGCATGCAGTGAGTTCGGCCAGCGTGGCCTGCACGTCCGCGGCAACCTGCGGCTCACCGGCCAAGGCTGCATCCAGCCATTTGGTATTGAATAAGTCCCGCCCCGTGCTCTTGGGCGGTTGGCGCTGGAAGAATGGGTCTGCCAGCAGCCGCAGTAGCAGTGCGGCGTCGACCTGTCCGCTGGCGGCCCACTGGCCTGCAGCATCGAACGCCGAGCCGGTATGGCGCAGGCACCAGGCATCCATCAACGCATTGCCTGGGCCGCAGTCAAAGCCACCCACCGCGCCGCCTGCCGGCAACAACGTCAGATTGGCCATGCCGCCGATGTTGAGCACGGCCATTGACGTGCCAGCGCGCGCAAACACGGCCTGGTGAAACGCCGGCACCAGTGGCGCGCCTTGCCCGCCGGCCGCCACGTCGCGGCGGCGAAAGTCGCAGATCACATCGATGCCGCACAGCTCGGTTAACAGTGCGCCATTCATGAGTTGAATGGTGTAGCCCAGGCCATCGAATTCACCGGGCCGGTGGCGTACGGTCTGGCCATGCGCGGCCACGGCACGCACCAATGAGCTGGCCACCCCGGCGTCGCGCAGCACACCAGCGACGACGCCGGCATAAACCTGCATCAAGCCGTTGCTGGCCAGGGCGGCGCGGTGCAATTCGTCGTTGGCAGCCTGGTTCAGCGCCAGCAGCTCGCGCACCAGCGCAGCGTTGAAGCCGGCGTGTCGATGCGCCAGCGTCTTGGGCTCACCATGCTGTGAAAACTCGGCCAGCACGGCATCCACGCCATCCAGCGAGGTGCCCGACATCAGGCCGATGAACAGCGCCACAGTGCGACCGCTGCCGTCTGCTCAGCCGCACCAGCCAGTGGCGTCCACTATTCGAGCTGCGCGCGCGCGCCGGACATTGACGCGGCAATCTGCAACTGCGCCTTCACGTCGGGCAACTGTTGCGCAAAACGCGCCTTGCTGGCGTCATCAACCAGGTTGGTGTCAGCGGCCATGGCCAGTTGCAGCGGATCTTGGTGTACGCCGCGCACGCGGAACTCGAAGTGCAAATGAGGCCCGGTGGCAAAGCCGGTGGCACCCACCGCACCGATGCGCTGGCCTTGCTCGACGCGCTGGCCGTTCTTCACGTCGATGGCGCTCAAGTGCGCATACAGCGTGCTGCGCTCCTGGCTGTGCCGAACCTGCACCACGTTGCCATAGCCATTTTGCTGGCCGGCAAATTCAATCACGCCATCGCCGACGCTGCGCACGGCCGTACCCTGCGGTGCGCCGTAATCCACGCCCAAATGGGCGCGCCAGTTGTTCGACAACGGGTGCTGGCGCATCGCAAAGCCCGATGTCATGCGCGAAAATTCCAGCGGGCTGGCCAGGAAGGCGCGGCGGCGGCTGTGCCCGTCAAAGCCGAAGTAGCTGCCGCGGCCCTGGCCGCCGGCAAACCACATCGCCTGGTGCGCGCGCCCTTTGTTCACAAACTCCGCCGCCAGGACCTTGCCCGCGGCATTGAGCCAGGCCGCCGGCTCCCCATCAGCGGTCAAGGTTTCGTAGATGACATTGAACGTATCGCCCTTGCGCAACTCGCGGTGAAAGTCGATCTCGCTGGCAAAAATCTCGGTCAACTGGGTGGCCACGCCGTCTGGGATGCGCGCGTCATCGGTGGCCGCAAACAAACTGCTGCGCACCGTGCCGCTGCCCAGCCGCACCGCCCGGCCCAACGCCACCCGCTCACTGCGGGCGAGCCATTGCTGGCCGTCGCGCACCACGCTCAGCCGGGTGAAGTGGGTGTTGGCCAGGTCGCTGTCGTCGGGCGCGAAGCGGGCCACCAGTTCAACCAGCTCGCCGCGGTCGCTGGCGCGGGCCAGCACCATCTTGCCGGCACGGCCCTGCAGCAGGCCACGTGCCACGTCATCACTGCGCAAGAAGGCCACAGCCGCGGCGTCTTGCACGCCCAGGCGTTTGAGCAAGCTGGCAGCAGAGTCGCCCGAGCGGGTTTTGTCGCTGCGCGACAGCACCAAACGGTGCTCAGCCAGCGCCTCGGCCTGGGCCGGCAGGCCAACGGGTTCAATGTCTTGCACCAGCAGCGTTTGCGCGATGTTGTCGTTGCCTTGCGCCGGCACCACGGCCAGCGCCGCCGCACCAAAGCCACCGAGCGTTACCAACATGGCGGCCATCAGCCGGCCGGGGTGCGCCTGCAAGACGACATTGATCTTGGCCAGTGCGCGTTCGAGTCGATCCAACGAATTCATGCTTGTGCGGGCTGTGGACCCTGGCTGCGGCAGTGCGACGGCTGGCCCCTACCGGGGCCGTGTGGCTGTGCTGGCCACTAGAATCGAAACTGCCCTGTGAGCCGGCTTTGAGCCGGCACCCGGCTTTGAGCCGGCACTTTTGCGAGCGGCGGAGTATACCTTTTGCCCCCCTGTGCCGGCCCAGCCGCCAGACCCCGGAAAACCCCCGAAATGCCCGACACCGCCGCCCCGGCCGAGACTGATTTTCCCGTGACCGACCGCGTGCGCCACGCCATGGCCACCACGCTGCGCCATTGCGAGGAACTGCTGCCCCAGGCCGACTGGCTGCGCAAGCTGGCACGCTCCGAAGCCACCGGCCGGCCGTTGCGCATCAAGCTCGGGCTGGACCCCACGGCGCCCGACATCCACATCGGCCACACCGTGGTGCTCGACAAACTGCGCCAGTTGCAGGACTTGGGCCACACCGTCATCTTCCTGATCGGCGACTTCACCTCGATGATCGGCGACCCCTCTGGCCGCAACGCCACGCGCCCACCGCTCACGCGCGAGCAGATCGAAGCCAACGCGGCCACGTATCGCCGCCAGGCCGACCTGATCCTCGACCCCGACAAGACCGAGCTGCGCTACAACAGCGAGTGGAGCGACCCGCTGGGCGCGCGCGGCATGATCCAACTGGCCTCGCGCTACACCGTGGCGCGCATGCTTGAGCGCGACGACTTCACCAAGCGCCTGAAGGCCAACGCGCCAATTAGCGTGCACGAATTGCTTTACCCGCTGATGCAGGGCTACGACTCGGTGGCGCTGAAGAGCGACCTCGAACTCGGTGGCACTGACCAGAAGTTCAACCTGCTGGTGGGCCGTGCCTTGCAGCAGGAATACGGCCAGGAACCGCAGTGCATCCTGACCATGCCGCTGCTTGAGGGGCTCGATGGCGTCGAGAAGATGAGCAAGAGCAAGGGCAACTATGTGGCCATCACCGAGGCGCCCAACAGCATGTTCGCCAAGCTGCTGTCGATCAACGACGTGTTGATGTGGCGCTATTTTGATTTGTTGTCGCAGCGGCCCAGCGCAGACATTGCCGGCCTGAAGGCCGAAGTCGCGAGCGGGCGCAACCCCAAGGACGCCAAGGTGGCGCTGGCGCGCGAGATCACGGCGCGCTTTCACGGCGCCGCCGCCGCCGAAGCCGCCGTGCTTGACTTCGAACTGCGTGCCCGCGGCGGCGTGCCCGACGGCATCGCCGAGCTGAGCCTGAGCGGTGCACCGCTCAACATCGGCAACCTGCTGCGCCAGGCTGGGCTGGCGCCTTCGGCCAGCGAAGCCTTGCGCTTGGTGGAACAAGGCGGTGTGCGCATCGACGGCGCGGCCGTCAGCGACCGTGCCTTGAAGCTGCCTGTTGGCACCTACGTGCTGCAGGTGGGCAAGCGCAAGTTCGCGCGCGTCACCCTCACGGCCTGAGATCTGAGATCTGAGGGCGCAGGCGGCAGCGGCGCCAG
Organism: Burkholderiales bacterium; assembly: GCA_043756905.1. Taxonomy (GTDB): domain Bacteria; phylum Pseudomonadota; class Gammaproteobacteria; order Burkholderiales; family Burkholderiaceae_C; genus Rubrivivax. The sequence continues at coordinate 5,503 of JAYUQE010000407.1, forward strand.
CGCGGGGCCAGGTGCTCGCGCTGCTGGCGATCAAGCCCGCGCCAAGTACACGCCGGACAATCCACCGATGCAAGTCAGCTCCTACCTGAAGCTTTCGGTGGCCGTGGCCCTGGCCACCATTGCCCTGAAGACGGCAGCGTGGTGGGTCACCGGCTCGGTCAGCCTGGCGCCTCTGACGCGCTGGAATCGTTGGTCAACCTGGCCGGCGCGATCTTTGCGCTGGCCATGGTGACGGTGGCCGCTCAGCCACCCGATGACGAGCACCCCTACGGCCACCACAAGGCCGAGTACTTCAGCGCCGGCTTTGAAGGCGTGCTCATCTTGTGCGCCGCCATGGGCATCATCTGGGCCGCTGCCATGCGCCTGATGGCGCCGCAGCCGCTGGAGTCAGTGGGCCTGGGCCTGGCGCTGCCGGTGGTGAGTTCGGCCCTGAACGGCGCCCTGGCCTACGCCATGCTGCGCAAGGCGCGCGAACACCGATCGGTGGCCCTGGAGGCCGATGCCCGCCACCTCTACACCAACGTGTGGACGTCGGTGGGCGTGGTCGCCGGCCTGCTGGCCGTGAAAGCCACGGGCTGGTTGTGGCTCGACCCGCTGGTGGCCATGGCCGTGGCGGCCAACATCGTGCGCGAAGGCTATGGCCTGGTGCGGCGCAGCACCCAGGGGCTGATGGATCAGTCGCTGGAACCCGAACAGCGCGAGCGCATCGACACCACGCTGGCCGAATTCAGCCACCAGGCGATCCGTTTCGACCATGTCAACACCCGGCGCGCCGGCCAGCGCTGCTTTGTCGACCTGCACATGCACATGCCGGGCGGCTGGTCACTCAGCCGCGCCGCGGCCCTGCGGGTGTCGGTCGAGCAGGCCTTGATGAGCGCCGTGCCCGGCTTGCGCGCCACCATTCAATTGCTGCCGATGGACGTGGAAGCACATTTCGACGACCCGAAAGACCCGCTGTGATGGCGCTGGTGCAGCGCGTGGCGCGGGCCCACGTCGAGGTGGCGGGCCTGACTGTCGGCTCGATCGGCCCCGGCCTGTTGCTGCTGCTGTGTGCCCAGAACGCCGACACGCCGGAGCATGCCGAGCGGCTATTGGCCAAGCTACTGAAACTGCGCATCTTCAGCGACGCCGCCGGCAAGATGAACCGCAGCCTTCAAGACGTGCGCGGTGGCTTGCTGATCGTCTCGCAATTCACCCTGGTGGCCGACACCTCAGCCGGCAACCGGCCCAGCTTCACCGCGGCCGCGCCGCCGGCCCTGGCGCTGCCACTCTATGAACACACCGTGCGCCGGGCGCGCGAGTTGCATGCGGACGTGGCCTGCGGCGTGTTCGGCGCCGACATGCAAGTCCACCTGGTGAACGACGGGCCAGTGACGATCCCGTTGCAGGTGGGCTGACATGAAAAGGCCAGCTTGCGCTGGCCTAGACGTTCACACTCGGCTCGTGTCACCCCGCAGGCGGGCCGGCCCCGCCGCCGCCCGGCCGCGTCAATCGGCGTACTGACCGGCGGCCTTGATAACGGGGCTCCACTTGGCGATCTCGGCCTCGACGAACTTTTTGTGTTCGGCGCCATTGATGCGGCTGTCGGTGATGACGACCGCGCCCAGGGCTTCCTGGCGCTTGTTGAAGTCGGCATCCTTCAAGGCCGTGCGCAAAGCCGCGCTGATCTTGTCGAGCACGGCCTTGGGCGTGCCTTTCGGCGCGTACATACCGTGCCAGATGCTGACGTTAAAGCCTTTCAGGCCGGCTTCATCGAGCGTGGGCAGCTTGGATAGCGCGGGGATGGTCAGGCGCTTGGCGCTGGTCACGCCATAAGCCTTGATCTTGCCGCCTTCGATCTGTTGCGTGGTGTTGGTGGTCTGGTCGCACAGCAAATCGACCTGGCCGCCAAGCAGGTCGGTCATGGCCGGGGCCGTGCCTTTGTACGGCACGGTGGTCATGTCCACCTTAACGGCTTGCTGGAACAACAGCCCGCACAGGTGCGAGGCCGCGCCCAGGCCGGCGTTGGCCAGGTTTATCTTGCCCTTGTTGGCCTCGATCCACTTCATCAACTCCGCAAAGTCTTTGGCCGGAAGGGTGGAGCGCCCCACCAGGGTCATGGGCACTTCGTTGACCATGCCCAGGTACTCAAAATCGTCCAGCGTCTTGTACGGCATGTTGCGGTACAGCGCGGGCGACGTGGCCATGCCGATGTGATGCAGCAGCACGGTGTAGCCATCGGGGGCGGCGCGCGCCACCTTGGCCGCGCCCAGCGTGCCGCCGGCGCCACCCACGTTTTCGATGATCACGGTTTGCTTCAGCGGCACGCGCAGCGCCTCGGCCAGGTCGCGCGCCACCTTGTCGGTGGGGCCGCCGGCCGCGAAGGGCACGACGATGGTGACGGGCTTGTCGGGGTATTCGGCCCAGGCCGGGGTGGCGGCCACGAGGGCGAGTGCAGCAAGCAGCAGCTTGTTCATGTCGATTCCTTGAGGGTTGGCGCGGCTGACGTCATTGGGCTTCAGGCCGCGCGATGAGATCTGGATGGTAGACAGCGCCCCATGCGCGGCCATGACGGATAACACGTACCACGCCGCTTTGGTTGACCTGCCGCAAGGCATGGCCGGGGGCCCCGCGCAGGCGGTACGCGCTCGCCACCGCTGGCGCCACCGCACAATAATCTGTGCCGGCATTGAACTGGCAACCCACACAGGAGACTCCCGCATGAGCAATCGCCGCAGCTTCATTCAACAATCGGCCGCCGCCGCATCCACCTTGGCCTTCCCGCTCATCGGCGGGGCGCAGCCCAAGGCGGTGAAGGTGGGCATCCTGCACCCGGTCACCGGCGCCCTGGCGTTTTCGGGCCAGCAGTGCCGCGAAGGTGCCTTGATGGCGATTGAAGACATCAACAAGACCGGCATCAAGGCCCTGGGCGGGGCCAAGCTCGAAGTGCTGCTGGGCGATGCGCAAAGCACGCCGCAGGCCGGCGCGGCCGAGGTGGAGAAGATGAACGAGGCCGGCGTGGCCGCCATCGTCGGCGCCTTTGCCTCGGCCATTTGCCTGGCCACCACGCAGGCCGCGGCCAAGTACAACCTGCCGCATGTGGTGGATGTGGGCGTGGCTGATCAGATCGTGCAACGCGGCCTGAAGAACACCTTCCGCTTCGGCCCCGGCTACACCACGTGCGCGCAAGTGGCCATGGCCAACTTGCATGTGCTCAACACCGTGGCCGGCAAGCCGGCCAAGAGCGTGATGATCATTCACGAAGAAAGCCTGTTCGGCTCCGGCACGGCCAACCTGCTGGCACGTGAACTGCCCG
>JAYUQE010000408.1:0-24857 GCA_043756905.1 Burkholderiales bacterium
TTCCCAAAGCAGTTTCTGGCCTTCGGCGGCGTGCAAACCTTGTTCCAGCAGGCGGTGCAGCGCGTGGCCGCATTGGCCGGCCCAGGCCTGGCGCTGGCACCCAGCCTGGTGCTGGGCAATGAAGAACACCGCTTCTTGCTGCTCGACCAGTTGCGTGAAATCGGCCAGCACGACGCCACCATCTTGCTCGAGCCGGCCGGGCGCAACACCGCACCGGCCGTCACCCTGGCCGCCTTGCAGGCCGTGGCGGGCGGGTCGGACCCGGTGATGGTGGTCACGCCCGCTGACCAGGCCGTGACCGATGGCGCGGCATTCAGCATCGCTTTGCGCGCCGCCGTGGCCCAGGCGGCAAGCGGCGCCGTGGTGATCCTGGGCATCACGCCCGATCGGCCGGAAACCGGCTTCGGCTATATCCAGTGCAGCGCGGCCTGCCCACCCGGCAGCGCCACCGCGGTGGCGCGTTTTGTGGAAAAGCCCGATCTGCCCACGGCGCAGGGCTACTTGGTCGCGGGCGGCTATTTCTGGAATAGCGGCATCTTTGTCATGCGCGCTTCGGTCTGGCTGGCGGCCATCGAGCGCCTGCGCCCAGACATCGCCGGCGCCACGCGCCTGGCCCATGCGGCGCACGCCAACGACGAGCGCTTCGTGCGCCCCGATGCCAAGCTGTTTGCCGCCATTCCCAGCGAGTCGGTCGACTACGCGGTGCTGGAAAAGCTCACCAGCGGCGCGGCGGCGAGCCCCGCACTGCGCATGGTGCCGCTGGACGCCGGCTGGTCTGACCTGGGTGCCTGGGAAGCGGTGTGGGCCATGCTGCCCAAGGACGAACGCGGCAATGCCAGCCAGGGCGACGCGGTCATCAAGGATTGCGACAACACGGCCGTGTACGCCACCACGCGCCTGGTGGCCGCGGTGGGCCTGAAAGACGTGGTGGTGGTGGAAACCGCCGACAGCGTGCTGGTGATCGACCGCCAGCGCAGCCAGGAGGTGCGCCAGGTCGTCAAACAGTTGCATGACGACGCGCGCGAAGAGCAGTTGCTGCACCGCCAGGTGCACCGGCCCTGGGGCTGGTACGACAGCATCGACAACGGCCCGCGCTTCCAGGTCAAGCGCATCATGGTCAAGCCCGGTGCGAGCCTGAGCCTGCAAAAGCACTTTCATCGTGCCGAACATTGGATCGTTGTGTCCGGCACGGCCGAGGTCACGCGCGGCCAGACGACGCAGATCCTCACCGAAAACCAGAGCACCTACATCCCGCTGGGCGAGGTGCACCGCCTGGCCAACCCGGGCCGGGTGCCGCTGGAAATCATCGAGGTGCAGTCGGGCAGCTACCTGGGCGAAGACGACATCGTCAGGCTCGACGACACCTACGGCCGGCGCTGAGATTCAGCCGCGCCAGCCGCAGCCCATCACAGACGCCACACGCGCAACCCGGCAGCGGCCAGGGCCGCAGGGTCGAAGGCGCACTTTACGTCGGCAAAGCAGCCTCCCGCCACCACCTTGGCAGCCAGATCGGCCACGGGCAACTGCTGATAGTGGCGGTGCGCCACCGCGGCGATCACGGCGTCGGCGCGGGGCAAGGCGCTCCACTCAGTGAGGGTGACGCCGTACTCGTGCTGCGCTTGCGCGGGGTTGCCCTCGGGGTCGTGCACGAAGACCTCGACGCCATACGTCTTGAGCTCGCGGATGATGTCGATGACCTTGCTGTTGCGCAGGTCGGGGCAGTTTTCCTTGAACGTCAGGCCCAGCACATTGACGCGGGCACCCTTGATGGCGCTGCCGCACGCAATCATCTGTTTGATGGTCTGCTCGGCGATGTACTTGCCCATGTCGTCATTGATGCGCCGCCCGGCCAAGATGACTTGCGGGTTGTAGCCCAGCATCTCGGCCTTGTAGGTCAGGTAGTACGGATCCACGCCGATGCAGTGCCCGCCCACCAGGCCGGGGCGAAAGGGCAGGAAGTTCCACTTCGTGCCTGCGGCTTCCAGCACTTCAAGTGTGTCGATGCCGATGCGGTGGAAGATCAGCGACAGCTCGTTCATCAAGGCGATGTTCAAGTCGCGCTGGGTGTTTTCAATCACCTTGGCGGCCTCGGCCACCTTGATGCTGCTGGCCTTGTACACGCCCGCGGTGATGATGGCGCCGTAGGTGCTGGCCACCAATTCGAGCGTGGCGGGTGAATCGCCCGAGACCACCTTGACGATCTTGGTGACCGTGCGCTCCTTGTCGCCCGGGTTGATGCGCTCGGGGCTGTAGCCGACGAAAAAGTCCTGCTTCCAGCGCAAACCGGACAAGCGCTCGAGGATCGGTATGCAGACCTCTTCGGTGGCGCCGGGATAGACGGTGGACTCGTACACGACCGTGGTGCCGCGCTTCATGTGCCGGCCCACGCTTTCAGATGACTTCACCAGCGGCGTGAAGTCGGGCTTGTGGGCATCGTCAACCGGCGTGGGCACGGCCACCACGATGAAATCGGCCTCGCCCAGCGCGGCGGGGTCGGTGGTGCAGCGCAACTGCGCGGCCGCGCGCAGGTTGTCTGCGCTGACTTCGCCGGTGGGGTCTTCAAATCGCTGGTAGGCAGCGACCTTTTCCGCCGACAAATCAAAGCCAATGGTCTTGAACTTCTTGCCGAACTCAACCGCCAGGGGCAGCCCCACATAGCCCAGGCCGACAACTGCAATGGTGGTCATGGAAGGTTCTCTTCTTGTGCTGAATGCGAATGAAAGTCAGGCCCGGTAGTAGGCGCGGTACCAGTCGACGAAACGGCCCACGCCGTCGCCAATGGCCGTGGCCGGAGTGAAGCCGGTCCAGCGCGCGAGTTCGGACACATCGGCATAGGTGGCCGGCACATCGCCGTCTTGCAGTGGCAGGAATTCCTTGGCCGCCACCACACCCAACTTGTGCTCGATGGCCTGCACAAAGGCCATGAGCTGCACCGGATCGTGGTTGCCGATGTTGAATATGCGGTACGGCGCGTTGCTCTGCGCCGGGTCTGGCCGCGCCGGATCGTAGTCGGCGCCCGGCGTGGCGGGGCGGTCGAGTGTGTGCACCACGCCAGCGGCGATGTCGTCGATGTAGGTGAAGTCGCGCACCATCTGGCCATGGTTGAACACCTTGATGGGCTCGCCGGCGAGCATGGCCTTGGTGAACAGGAACAGCGCCATGTCAGGCCGGCCCCAAGGCCCGTAGACCGTGAAGAAGCGCAGCCCGGTGGTCGGCAGGCCAAACAAGTGGCTGTAGGTGTGCGCCATCAGCTCGTTGGCCTTCTTGGTGGCGGCGTACAGGCTCACCGGGTGGTCAACGTTGTGATGCTCCGAAAAGGGCATCGCCGTGTGGCCGCCATAGACACTGGAGCTGGAGGCGTAGACCAAGTGCTGTACCTGCTGGTGGCGGCACCCTTCCAGCACGTTGGTGAAACCGACGATGTTGCTGTCGATGTAGGCATGCGGGTTCTCCAGCGAATAGCGCACGCCGGCCTGGGCGGCCAGGTGCACCACGCGCTCGAAGCGCTCGCGCGCAAAGAGCTCGGCCATGGCGGGGCGGTTGGCCACATCGAGTTGCACGAACTGAAAGCCCGGGTGCGGCGTCAGGTGTGCCAGGCGGTCGCGCTTGAGCTGGGGGTCGTAATAGTCGTTGAGGTTGTCCAGGCCGACCACGGTGTCGCCGCGGGCAAGCAGGCGCTGCGCGACATGCATGCCGATGAACCCGGCGGCGCCGGTGACGAGAATTTTCAATCGGTTCTTCCTGGCTGGTCGTGCGCGTGGGCTCATTCGGCTCGGCGCCGCGGGCACGAGGCGTTGTGACCGGCGGGGCGATTATCCTCAGCACTTCCATGATCGCCAGGAATGCGGTGCCAACGCCCTGCTGCTTGCGACAAACGCCACATAACCTCAAGCCTACGATTTCGCATGACCATCCTCGTCACCGGCGGCGCCGGCTTCATTGGCAGCAATTTCGTGCTCGACTGGCTGGCCCAAACGGACGAGCCGGTCGTCAACCTCGACGCGCTGACCTACGCCGGCAACCTGGCCAACCTGGCCGACTTGAGCGCCGATGCGCGGCACCGCTTTGTCAAGGGTGACATCTGCGACCGGCCGCTGCTGGATCGGCTGCTGAGCGAGCACCAGCCACGTGCGGTGCTGCACTTTGCTGCCGAAAGCCATGTCGATCGCAGCATCCATGGCCCGGGTGCGTTCATGCGTACGAATGTGGAGGGCACGTTCACCTTGCTCGAGGCGGCGCGCGCCTACTGGGCCGCACTGCAGGGCAGCGCCCGCAATGAATTTCGCTTCCACCACGTGAGCACCGACGAGGTCTACGGCAGCCTGGGTGCCGATGCCCCGGCCTTCACCGAAACGCACCCCTACGAACCGAACAGCCCGTACTCGGCCAGCAAGGCCGCCAGCGACCACTTGGTGCGGGCCTGGCACCACACCTATGGGCTGCCGGTGCTCACCACCAACTGCTCGAACAACTATGGGCCTTTTCACTTCCCCGAAAAACTGATCCCGCGGATGATCGTCAACGCCTTGGCGGGCAAGCCGCTGCCGATCTATGGCGACGGCTTGAACGTGCGCGACTGGCTCTACGTGCGCGACCATTGTTCGGCCATCCGCACCGTGTTGGCGCGCGGCCGCGTGGGCGAGGTCTACAACATCGGTGGCGACAACGAGAAGACCAACCGCGAGATCGTCTTCACCATCTGCAACCTGCTCGACACCCTGCGGCCCAGTGCGGCAGGTAGCTACCAACGCCTGATCACCTACGTGACGGATCGACCCGGCCATGACCGGCGCTATGCCATCGATGCCAGCAAAGTGGCGCAGGAGCTGGGCTGGCGGCCGGCCGAGACGTTCGACACCGGCATCCGCAAGACGGTGCAGTGGTACCTGGACAACCCGCAGTGGTTGGAGGCCGTGCAAAGTGGCGCCTATCGCGATTGGGTACAGGCCCAGTACGGCGCGACATCCGCCCCATGAACATCCTGCTGCTGGGTTGTGGTGGGCAGGTGGGCTGGGAACTGCAGCGCGCCTTGGCCCCGCTGGGGCGACTGGCAGCGCTGGATTTCGACACCGCAGAGGCCGCTGACTTCACAGACCTGGACGGCCTGGCCCGGCTGGTGGCGCAGCAGCAGCCGCAGGTGATCGTGAATGCTGCCGCCCACACCGCGGTGGACAAGTGCGAGAGCGAACCCGAACTGGCCCGCACCCTCAATGCCTTGGCGGTGCAGGTGTTGGCCCGCCAGGCACGCCAAACCGGCGCCTGGCTGGTGCACTACAGCACCGACTATGTCTTCGACGGCGGCGGCCAGCATGCACGCAATGAAAGCGAGCCCACAGGGCCACTCAGCGTGTACGGGCGCACCAAGCTCGAGGGCGAGGAGTTCATCCGCAGCAGCGGCTGCCTGCACCTGATCCTGCGCACCAGCTGGGTCTACGCTGCGCGCGGCGGCAATTTCGCGCGCACGATGCTCAAGCTGGCCGGCGAACGCGACCAGCTCAGCGTCATCGATGACCAGATCGGCGCCCCCACCGGCGCCGACTTGCTGGCCGACATCACCGCGCATGCCCTGCGCGCGTGCCAAAGCCAGCCCGATCTGGCCGGCACTTACCACGCCGCAGCCGCCGGCGAGGTGAGCTGGCACGGCTATGCTGTCCATGTCATCGAGTGGGCGCGCCAGCACGGCATGGCGCTCAAGACCGAGCCTGGCGCCATCAAAGCGGTGCCCACCGCCAGCTACCCCACGCCGGCACGGCGGCCGCTGAATTCGCGGCTCGACACGGGCAAGTTGCGCCAGGCCTTCGGGATCGAACTCCCTGTCTGGACAAGTGGCGTGAACCGCATGCTGGCCGAGGTACTGGGCCGCTGATTCAATCTAGGAGCTTCATTGAGCATTCATCGCAAAGGCATCATCCTGGCCGGTGGCTCCGGCACCCGCTTGCACCCGGCCACGGTGGCGGTGAGCAAGCAGCTGTTGCCGGTGTATGACAAGCCGATGGTCTACTACCCGCTCAGCACCTTGATGCTGGCCGGGATACGCGACATCCTGGTCATCAGCACGCCGCAAGACACCCCCCGCTTTGCCGCCCTGTTGGGCGACGGCAGCGCCTGGGGGCTGAACCTGAGCTACTGCGTCCAACCCAGCCCCGATGGCCTGGCCCAGGCCTTCATCCTTGGGCGCCAATTTGTCGGCGGCCAACCCAGCGCGCTGGTGCTGGGCGACAACATTTTCCACGGCCACGACCTGCAACCCATGCTCAAGCGCGCTCAAGCCAAACCGCAAGGGGCGACGGTCTTTGCGTACCACGTGCATGACCCCGAGCGATACGGCGTGGTGGAGTTCGATGCGCAACAGCGCGCCTTGAGCATCGAGGAAAAGCCAAACAAGCCCAAGAGCCACTATGCGGTGACGGGGCTGTACTTCTACGACCAGCAGGTATGCGACATCGCTGCGCAAATCAAGCCTTCGCCGCGCGGTGAACTCGAGATCACCGAGGTCAACGCGCGCTACCTGGCGCAGCGCCAGCTTGATGTCGAGATCATGGGCCGCGGCTATGCCTGGCTGGACACCGGCACGCACGACAGCCTGCTCGAGGCCAGCCAGTTCATCGCCACGCTAGAACGGCGCCAGGGTCTGAAGGTTGCCTGCCCGGAAGAGATTGCCTTTCGGGCCGGCTGGATCAACACCACGCAGCTCGAAGCCCTGGCCACGCCCATGCTCAAGAACGGTTATGGCCAATACCTCATGCAGGTGTTGCGCGACAAGGCGTGGTGATGAAGCTCGTTCAATCACCCATCCCGGACGTCGTCATCATCGAGCCCACTGTGTTCAGCGATGAGCGCGGTTGGTTCATGGAGAGTTTCAACGAGTCGCGATTCCACCAGGCCTTGTTGGCGCTGGGCCTGCCTGCGCCGCGCGCCTTTGTGCAGGACAACCACTCTTGTTCACACGCCGGCGTGCTGCGTGGCCTGCACTTCCAGGTGGCCCCGCATGCGCAGGGCAAGCTGGTGCGCGTGGTGGCGGGTGCGGTGTGGGACGTGGCCGTGGACATTCGCCGCCAATCAGCCACGTTTGGGCAGTGGTTCGGCCTGGAGCTCAGCGCGGCCAACCGCCTGCAGCTATGGATACCGGAAGGGTTCGCGCACGGCTTCGTCGCGCTACAGGACGACACGCACTTTCTGTACAAGACCACCGATGTATACGCCAGGGATTGCGAGCGCTCGGTCATCTGGAACGACGCCGACCTTGGCATTGCTTGGCCTGTGGCCATGCTGCCGCACGACCCTGTCGTGGCGAGCAAGGATGCGGCTGCCAGTGGTTTTCACAGCGAAGCCGCCAATTTGTAACTGACACACCACAGGCAAGAAAAAGCCGGCTCAAGGCCGGCTCATCAACCTGCGGTAATACGTGTTTGTTCAGGCCTTGCGCTGGCGCCGGCGAGCCACGAAGCCAATGGCGCCCAAACCGGCAGCCATCAGAGCATAGGTGCTCGGCTCAGGGATCGGCGGGTTGATGCTGATGCCAACCACGAGGTCGTCGAAGTCACCGTCAGCCGAGCCGCTGTCGTTGAAGCCCAGCACGTAGTCAAACGTGTAGGGCGTGCCGGCGCCGATGTACTTGGTGAACCCACCCACGCTCGTGCCCAGAACGGCAAAGTTCGCCACACGCTTGGTGAAGGTGCCCTCGATTTCAAACACCAGCGGGCCCGTGTTCACCGGCGTCGAAAAGACTTGCGGCGGAACCTGGGTATTCACAAAGACGGGGTTGCCACCAACGAAGAACGTGTTGATGTCAGACGCTTCCTTGCCCAGATAGGTCACGAACAGGCTGCCCGGGCCGTCGGTGACGGACAGCGAGCCACCAACAATGCCGAAGTTCTGGGGAACAACGCCGGCAATAAGGTTGCCGATACCGAATCCCTCGATCGACTGGCCAGCGCCGCCCGTCAGGGTGACACCGACGGCCTGGGCGGCCCCAAATGCCGCCAACAGCGATGCGGCCACTACCAATTTCTTCATACAAACTCCTTGAGGTTGATGCAGCTCACATCGAGCGCATTGAACGTTAACTTAGGGTTCTTTGCTGCCACAACCCCCGATACGTGGGGTTTGCGGTGCACGGAAACGGCTGGCAATCAACACTTGCAATTTGATACGGATTTCGACGCCACCAGCCTGGCTGTGCCTAGTCTAGCGATCTACCGGGTAAGTTGCTGCCACTTCGACAAGGAAAATTGTTACCAGATTGGTGTAATTGCCCACGGGTCACCACCATCGGAAGGCGACCTGACCAAGCGGCGCCGGCAACAAGCTATCCACCCAAGGTTTCTATTCGGACGTCACGCGCACCCGAGGCAGCGCGTGGGTCGGCACGCACGAACTGACAGACAATTCTCCCTTTCACCTCAAGACCACGAGCACTGTGACAACAACGCTGACCGCCTACATAGCCGCCGCACTCATGGGCCTGGCCTCACTGGTGGGCATGCTGGCCAAGCCGGCACCACGTGATCCCAAATTGCCGCCCGCCATCGTCCTGGAAGAAGCCGTACCCAAGCAGTTTGGTGAGTGGAAGCTGATGCCGGAGGTGGGAACACAGGTGATCAATCCGCAGACGCAGGAATTGCTCGACAAGCTTTACAGCCAGACGCTGAGCCGCACCTACGTCAATGCCCAGGGTTACCGCGTCATGCTGAGTCTGGCTTATGGCGACGACCAACGTGGCGGCTTGCAGGCCCACATGCCCGAGGTGTGCTACCCGGCGCAGGGCTTCAAGGTCGACGGGCTGCGCGAGCATGTCATCACCACGCCCTTCGGCAGCATCACCGGCAAGCGGCTGAACGCGACGCTGGGGCCACGCCCCGAACCCATCACCTACTGGTTCGCGCTGGGCGAACAAGCGGTGCAAAGCCGCTGGGAGAAGCGTTTCATCGAGATTCGACTGGGCCTGACCGGACAAGTGCCCGACGGGCTGCTCGTTCGCGTGTCATCCATAGACCCTGACGCCACCAGAGCCTACAAGGCCCACGAGGCGTTCGTGGATGCCCTGCTGGCCGCGGCCAAACCCGCAGACCGCCGCAAACTGGCCGGCGTGTGAAGCCGGTCGAGCCAAAAACAAACTTCCTGTGCCGCAAATTTAGAGTCTTTGCCTGTGCGAATCCTGTTGGTCAGTGAAGTCTCCAGCTTCATGCCTGGGGGAGTGCCGGCGGAGACGCGCGCGCTGGCCCAAGGCTTGCTGGCAAGGGGCGCGGTCGTCGGCCTGCTGGCTGACACGCCGATCCAGGTTGACGGTGTCACGCATTTCGCGTTGGAGATCGGCGCCGTGTCGGACTACTGGTCTCGACTGTCAGGCGCCATCGACACCTTCAAGCCCGATGTGACGCATGTCATTGCCATGGGTAGCCACGGTCTGTACCGACTGCTTCCCGCCTTGCGCGCCCGACCTTGGCTGTTGACCTTGCACAGCATCTCGCCCAGCGAGAAGAAATTTCAGGGCCTGCATGCCAGCGAGTGGGCGCACTACGGGGCGCGCTCACTGCGTTACCTGCCGCACACGCTGTCCTGGCATGCGCTGTTCCGGCTCGGCCAGATTGGCTGCACGGTCGTTCACAGCGAGCAGGTGTACAGCGCCGCAAGAAGCCGCGGCGCGCCAGACTCTGCACTGGAGCTCATCGCCCTGGGCACTGAAGTATCCGGCGCATCGACGACCGCATATCGCCCGTTCAAGCCCGATGCACCACGCATCTTGACCGTGGCCGGCATGGCCCACACCAAAGGCTTGCACGACGCGCTTGATGCCGTTGCCGCCCTGCGCCGGGACTTCCCCGGGCTGCGCTATGACATGGTGGGCGAAGTGCGCGACGCCAGCTATCTGCGCTTCCTGCAAGCACGCATCGACAGCCTCGGCCTGGCCGGCGACGTCCACATGCACCACGGCGCCAGCGAAGCGCTGAAGGGCGAACTGACGCAACAAGCCGACCTGTACCTGCAACCTTCGCACGAAGAGGGCTTTTGCCTGGCCTTCATCGAGGGCGCTCATGGCGTGCCGCGCCTGGTTGGCACTGCCACCGGGGCGATTGCGGCCATCTGCGCCGACGACTCGTTCTCGGCTTGCGTTCCCGCGCGCCAAGCCGGTTTGTTGGCCGAGGCCATGGCGCGGCTGTTACGTCAACGCCCGTCCCAGGATCAGCTCGATGCCCGCCACCAACGACTGCTCACGCAGTTCTCGTGGGCGCGCTATTTGGACAAGCATGAGCGCGTTTATCAGCGCCTGGTGGCATGAACCGGCGAGCAGATGACCAACCAGGCTCGGTTTCAACGCGGGCGCGCCAGCAAGTGGCCTATCTGGTCAACCAGTACCCCAAGGTCAGCCACAGCTTCATTCGCCGCGAGATTCAGGCACTGGAACGCCTGGGCCTGACGGTTCACCGGTTTTCCCAGCGCGGCTGGAACGATGCCCTGGTCGACCCTGAAGACATCAGCGAACAGGCGCGCACCCGCTACATCCTCAAGGCCGGGCTGTTGCGCATCTTTGCGGCCACCTGCGGCGCCCTGTTGGCATCCCCCCTGCGGTTCGCCCAGGCCATGGGCCAAGCCTGGCGGCTGAGCCGGCAGGCTGATCGGGCGCCGATCTTTCACCTGATCTACCTGGCCGAAGCCTGCTGGCTTGGCGCCGAACTCAAGCGGCGCGGGGTGCCGCACCTGCATGCCCACTTCGGCACCAACTCGGCGCAGATCGCCATGCTGGCGCACACCCTGGGCGGGCCGGCGTTCAGTTTCACGGTGCATGGCCCGGAGGAATTCGACAAACCCTTGATGCTGCATTTGGGCGAGAAGATCCGCCACAGCGCCTTTGTCGTGGCGATCAGTTCGTTCGGGCGCAGCCAACTCTACCGCTGGGTCGATGTTGCCCAGTGGCCCAAGGTGCACACCGTGCACTGCGGCCTTGATGAGTCGTTTCACGCTGGGGCGTCGGCCCAGCCGTGCCTGGCGCAGCGCCTGGTCTGCATCGGGCGGCTGTGCGAGCAAAAGGGGCAGATGCTGCTGCTGCAGGCCATGCGGCTGCTACGCGAGCGCGGCCTGAGCTTCGAGCTGGTGCTGGCGGGCGACGGCGAGATGCGAGGCGCCTTGGAGGCGCAAATTGAACGGCTCGGCCTGACCCAACAGGTGCGCATCACCGGTTGGGTCAGCAGCGCGCAGGTGCGCGACGAGCTGTTGCAGGCACGCGCCATGGTGCTGCCCAGCTTCGGTGAAGGCTTGCCCGTCGTGATCATGGAAGCCATGGCCCTGTGCCGCCCGGTGCTGACAACCTATGTCGCCGGCATTCCTGAACTGGTGCTCGATCGGCAGACCGGTTGGCTCGTTCCCGCGGGCGACGTGCAGGCCCTGGCCGACGCCATGGCCGAGTGCCTCGGTGCCGCGCCGCAGCTGCTGCAAGACATGGGCCAAGTCGCGCGCGCGCGCGTGCTCGCACGCCACGACGCCAACACCGAAGCGCGCAAGTTGGCCGCGCTGTTCGCCACAGCGGCCGGCGCGCCGCTGGCCTCGCGATGACGCTGGTGCTGGTCCTGTTGCTCGCCGTGCCGGCCTTGGCCCTGGCGCTGCTGCTGTTGCTGCCCGCCACGGTACTTGCCTATCAAGCGCTCGGTTATTTGTTTGGCAAAGAGCGCCTGGCGCCTGCGCAACATCCTGGTCAAACCGCTGCGCCGCCGCCGCGCGTGGCCGTGCTGATGCCCGCGCACAACGAAGCCGCAGGCATTGGCGCCGTCATTGCCGCGCTGCGCCCCGAGTTGGGTGCCGGCGACAGGCTGCTCGTGGTGGCCGACAACTGCACTGACGACACGGCTTTGGTGGCGCAACAAGCCGGCGCCGAGGTCACCGTGCGTGACGACGCCGAAAGGCGCGGCAAAGGGTACGCGCTGGATTGGGGCGTGCGTGCCCTTGCTGCCGACCCACCCGACGTGGTGGTGGTCATTGATGCCGATTGCGTGGTCGAACCCGGTTCGTTGCAGCGTTTGGCCGTGGCCTGCGCACTGTCAGCGCGGCCAACACAGGCCACGTACTTGATGGAACTACCGGCCTGCCCAAGCTTGAAACACCGGATCGCCGCCTTTGCCTGGATGTTCAAGACGCACTTTCGCGCGCTGGGGTTTCATCGCGCCGGCCTGCCTTGCCCGCTCATGGGCACCGGCATGGCCTTTCCGTGGCAGGTGTTCCGCCACGCGCCGCTGGCCAGCGGCAACACGGTGGAGGACTTGCAACTGGGAATTGACCTGGCCCTGGTCGGGCTGGCGCCGCAGTATTGCCCGCAGGCTGTGGTCCGCAGCTGGTTTGCCGCCAGCGATGCGGCCACCAACACGCAACGTACGCGCTGGGAGCAGGGCCACCTCATGACCTTGGCCAGGCAGTTGCCCCGGCTGGTCCGGGCCATGGTCGTGCAGCGCCGCTGGCAACTCGGCGCGATCGCGTGGGACTTGAGCGTGCCGCCGTTGTCGTTCCTGCTGCTGGCCCAGTTTGCCGTACTGCTGGCCAATCTGCTGGCCTGGTGGCTCACGGGGCTGGCGCTGGGGTTGGTGCTGGCCCTGGTGGGCAGTGGCCTGGTGGCTACGGTCGTGGCCGTGGCCTGGTTTGCGCTGGGCCGCCGCGTCATTTCGGCGCGTCAACTCCTGGGTGTTCCAGCCTATGTGCTGGGCAAGCTGCCGATGTACTTCCAGTTGCTGGCCGGCCGGCAGCAGCGCGAGTGGGTGCGTACGGAGCGCGACAACGGTGGCAAGCCGTGAGTGATCCAAACCCCGTGCCTGGCCCGCGCGTCATCATCGTGGCCGACTCGGCGTCGGCGCGGTTCGGCGGTGAAGCTGTCCTGCCCTTGCATTACTACCGCATCTTGCGCCGGCGCGGCGTGCCCGCGTGGCTGGTGGTGCACGAGCGCACCCGGGCCGAACTGAGCGAACTGTTCGGTGCTGACGACCACATCCACTATGTGCCCGACACGCGCTGGCACTTGGTGGCATGGCAGATCGGGCAGCACCTGCCAGCAAGAGTGTCTTACTTGACCAAGGGCTTCGTGCTGAGGCTGCTGACGCAGCATGCGCAAAAAAAAGTGATGCGCCAACTGGTCAGCCAGCACGGCGCCAACCTGATCCATCAACCCACGCCGGTGTCGCCGAAAGAGCCGTCACTGATGCGCCGCCTGGGTGCCCCCGTGATTTTTGGGCCCATGAACGGCGGCATGCAATACCCACCGGCGTTTCGCTTCTTGGAGAGCCGCTTTGAGCGGGCCAGCGTGGTCGCGGCGCGCGCTCTGTCTGGGCTGGCCAATCGCCTATTGCCCGGCAAGCGCGAAGCCGCGCTACTCTTGGTGGCCAATGCGCGCACGCGAGCTGCGCTGCCACCGGGCCTGCGCGCGCCGGTGATGGAGTTGGTGGAGAACGCCGTCGACTTGTCGCAGTGGGGGCCGGCGGAAGTGGTTTCGCCCGCGCGGCCCGCTCACACCCGCTATGTCTTCCTGGGGCGCCTGGTGAAGTTGAAGGCGGTTGACTTGCTCCTGCGTGCCTTTGCCCAGGCCAGCCAGCGTGAACCGATGTCCTTACAGGTGGTGGGCGACGGAGACGAGCGCGCCGCGTTGGAAACGCTGGCCCGGCAGCTCGGTGTGTTGGGCGGCCAAGCCGGTGAACCCGGAAGCGTCTATTTTGCCGGCTGGCAATCGCAGGCGGCGTGCACCGCCATCCTGCACAACTCAGAGGCTCTGGTGCTGCCCAGCATGGTGGAGTGCGGCGGCGCCGTGGTGCTGGAGGCCATGGCCTGCGGCCTGCCCGTTATCGCCACGCGATGGGGCGGCCCAGCCGACTATCTTGATGACCAATGCGGCATCTTGATCGACCCGGATTCGCCCGCTTCTTTCACCGACAACCTGGCCCTGGCCCTGGCTGAGTTGGGCCGCAACGCGCCACGCCGCCAAGCGATGGGCCGGCTGGGCCGGGCCAAGATCGCTGCCGAGTTCGACTGGGAAGTCAAAGTCGACCGCATGCTGGTCATCTACCAGCAAGCGCTTGCTCAGCACGCCTTGACCTGACCCGACTTGCCGGCCAAAGCCCGCCCGCTGCCCGGTGTCACTTCAAGTACCAGTCCACCGCCGCATTGACGCCGCTGCGAACCAACTCAGCCTTGTCACCGACCGGTTGCCAGCCCAGCACCTGCTGCGTGCGGGTGCTGTCATAGCGGGCGCGGTGCGCCCGGCATTGCCAGTCATGCAAGCTCGGCACGCGCTTGTTCGGGTGGTTGATGGCGTGCTTGACGATCTCCTTGACCGCGTCCTTGGCAAAGTGAACCGCCAGTGGTGTGGCCAAGGCCTGGATCCGCGTGCCGCTGGCACGCTCCAAGGCCTGGACGTACTCACGCGCGCTCAGCAGCGGTGCATCGGTCACGAGGAAAGCCTGGCCTTCGATGCCGGGCTTATCGAGCGCCAGCACCAGCGCCTTGGCGACATCGTCGACCAAGACAAAGGGCAGTGGATGCTGGCCGTCGCCCCAATACCGCACCCGGGTGTCAGACTCGAACATGCCCACCCCCCAGTGCGCCGGCACCGTGCCGGCACCGATGACGATGCCCGGGCGCAGGATCACCAGCGGCAGGCCCTGCGTGCGGTGCAATTCCAGCAGCAGCGCCTCGCAGGCCGCCTTGGAGCGGCCATAGTGGTTGCGCGTGGCGATTGCCGGGTCCAGCGGCGTGTCTGAACCGATGACGGTCTGGGCGCTGGCGGAATCGTAGGAATCGATGGTGCCGGTGTAGATGAAGCGGCGCACGCCCTGCTTCACGGCGGCTTGCGCCAGCGCGGCGGTGGGCTCGACATCGCCTTGCAGGTAATCGGCCCACTTCTCGCCGGTGGCCTTGGCCAAGTGATACACGACCTCGATGCCGTCGAGGGCGCGCGCCAGCGTGACGGGGTCGCCGTGGCTGCCCGAGACGATGTCAACAGCCAGGCCCTCGAGTTCGACCTGGGCCGACTGCACGCTGCGCGTCAGCACCCGTACCCCGAGGCCCCGCACGACGAGCTGGGCCACCAGGCGTTTGCCGATGAAGCCTGTTCCGCCCACCACCAGGATGCGCGGCGTGGGTGGGGCTTGGTTGGGCAGCGCCGCAGCAGTGGCTGGCGCGGCCTGCTCGACAGGGCTCACGCTGGTGACCAGGGCGTTGGCTGTGGCGGCAGCCTGGGCACACAAGCCCATCACCTGACATGCGAAGTCCGGCCGCAGCCGTTCGTCCATCGTGCCGGACAGGCCGCTGTAAAAGGCCCTGACACTCAGGGCAATGCTCTGGGCAAAGGGGTCGCGCGTCGCGCCTTTGTTCAAGGCGCCGCCAAGCGCCCGCGCGAAATTGACCACGCCTTGCTGCAGCAGCGCCGCGGCGGCATGGCCGGCCACCGCGAGGTTGTCGAACATGGTGCTCACGCTGTGCGAACGAGTCGCCAGGTAGATGTCGCGCCCAAAGTCAAGGTCGCCGGTCTGCGCACCACCACGGATCCTGACCGTGCGCACCGGGTGGCCTTGTGCGAATGAAACCGTCATCGACACCGCTGTGGCCCCGCGCTGGCCCGCGATCTGCCAATGGCGAAACGCCGTTTTGCCACCGGGCAGGGCCACGGGGTCACTCGGCAACACCTGAAGCTTGTCCAGCGGCCCGACCAGATCCACCACAAACGCCGCCAGGTGCGGGCCAACCTCCAGAATGAGGTTGCCGGGCTGCGCCAACATCCAGTTGTTGAACGGGCCAAAGCGCAACTGGCCCAAGGGCAACAACCAATTCACTGCCACGTTGTCCAGGCGGCCCACGGTCTGGTTCCTAACGTCACGGCGCATGCGCTCATACGCCGGCGTGAACAGAAAGTTGTGGTTCACGCCCAGTTGCTTGCCGCTGTGCTGCGCGGCGCTGGCCAACGCCAAGCAGTCTTCAAGGCTCGGCGCCATCGGCTTTTCCAGAAACACATGCTTGCCGGCCAGCAGGCAGCGCTGCGCCGCCTCGGCATGCAAGTGCGGCGGCAGCAGCACGTGCACCACCTCGCAATCCGAAGCCAGCAAGGCGTCGAGCGAGCCATGAACCTGGGCGATGCCATGCGCCTGCGCGGCGGCCTGCGCTCGGCCGATGGATGTGTCGCACACCGCGCTCAGCGTGGCCCCGGGCAGCGCGCGCACGGCCTGCACATGCGCCTGCAAAATGTACCCGGCACCCAGAAAGCCGACTTTGAATTTGAAATCACTCATGTTGTTATGTGAAACTCGTGCGAATTATTTTGTTACTTGTGTTCGATGATGGTGAAATGACCGCGCCGTCTGGAAATGTGATATTTCAAAAATCCGAAAGCATTGGCCCATTTTCCTGCAACCGTGAAAAGAGAATATATAAAACTGTCTTTCCAGCCGTCACCGACTTTAATTCTATACCGGGCAATTCTGGAAAATAAATACACATAAGCCAACGCGAGCCCGGCCAGGGACAGGCCGCCTGAGGGCCATGCCAACAGCAGGCAAATACCAGGCAAGGCCAAGCCCCAGAAGCCAATGCTGCGCCGCTCCCTGGCGCCGTCGCGCGCCGTCGTGTGCCCGTTGGCGGCGTAACGCTGCCCGATGGCATGCCCGGCGCGAACGGTTCGCTGCCACCATTGGCCGAATCGATGCATGTCGGCATCATGGGTGGCCATGGCTGCTGTCAGGCGAACAATCTTGAACCCGGCCAAACCGACACGCACACCGAATTCGGAGTCCTCGCCGGCAATGATCAAGGTATTGAAACCATTCAGTCGCGTGAAAACCTCTGGCCGGACGGCCATGATGCCGCCGATTTCTCCCCATTGCGTCAACTCGCCCGCCGGGCCTTTCCATTCGAGCGCGCAAAGGCGGTTGTATATCGATTGTTCCGGATGCTGCTCGACCAGTTGGCCAACAACAATGCCATATTGCGAATTGCCCGCCATCGTGACCTGGGCGGTGGTCAGCCAATCGGCGTCAAGCACACAATCGCCGTCGAGAAACTGAACCAGCGCTAAACCGGGGTATCGCGCCGTGAGCCAGGCAAAACCTTCATTGCGAGCGCGTGCCGCGGAAAAGGGTATTGCCGGGTCGAGCCGGAGCACCGAAACAGCCATTGATTCGGCCAATTCGGCACTGCCGTCGGTGGAACCGGAGTCCACATACACCAAGTGCGCTGTGGCGGCTTTGATGCCGGCCAGTGCCGCTGCCAGGCGCGGCCGCTCGTTGCGGCCGATGACCACCACGCCTGATACTGGCCCGGTTGGGGCGGTTTGCGAACTCGCCATGCTCAGCGCGTGCCGTGCGGCCGCTGGAGTTGGCCGCTGACCAGTGCGCGCCAATCACCGAGCAAAATGTCACTCGCCTCGTTCGCTGGCTGATGGCGCAACCCGGCGCGACCACCCAAGCGCAGTGCACGCCGGATGGCCAGGCTGCCACGACCAAGGAGCCATAGCAGGTCGCTCAGGATCAAGCCGGCCACTCCATGCAGCTTCACCAGCACCCTGCGCCGCGAGTCGTACCAGTAGCCCGGGCGCCGTTGGCCGAGTGCCTTGATGCCAGTTGACGCCCCTTCCAAATGGCTGACCACCGCCTTGGGCTCAACCCAGCATACCCAGCCTGCCTTGGCCGCACGGGCGCAGAAATCCACCTCTTCGAAGTACAGGAAGAATCCCTCGTCGAAGCCTTGCAACGCGGCATAGACCTCGGAGCGAATCGCCATGCAGGCGCCTGACACCCAGTCACAAACTGCGGCCTCGGCGGGCTGTTCGGGCGTGACCTGCCACCTCGACAAGAGCTTGCTCACCGGCCCGAACTCGGCGCCGCGCTCCAGCTCGCCCAGGGCTGATGGAAAGGTGTGAGCCGAAGGCGCGGGCCGGCCATGCTCATCGACGATCGCACCCCCAACGATGCCGATATTGGGCGAGTGTTCGAACCGCGCCACCAGCATGGCCAGCAGTTCAGGGTGCGCCGTCGCGTCGGGGTTGATCAGAACCACATGCGTCAAACCCGGAAGGCTCTCCAGCGCATGGCGAAATCCGATATTGTTGCCTGCACCGAAACCTGCATTCGAGCCCGCAGGTATCACCGTAACCCTTTCATGCTGACTCAGCTTTTGAATATACCTCGATATATATTCATACGATTCATCTTGAGAATGATTGTCTACAACAATCACCTGGTCTGGTAACAGGGTGCCGGCAAACAAACTCGCCACACAATCCAACGTCAGCGTCGGTGTCTTGTAATTGACGATGATGCAGCAAAGGCTCATGTCGGCCCAGCGCTGGCGGTGGTTTTCGGTAGGACAACGCGATTCAGCCACTGCGCCACTTCGTCGGGTCGTGTGGTGTTGAACGGTGGGTGCGATGCAAGCATGCTCATCAAGGATCCAGGGTTGTTGGTCTTCAGTGGCAGCGGCGCTGCGCCAGCGCATCGACAAGCGGGGTCCGCCCGCCGCTACCGCCTGCCCAGCGCGTGCTGAACCGCAACCCGGGCTAACCAAGCTTACTTGCTCGGGTCGTCAATCAATGCCCGCAAGAAGGCGATCAATTGGCGGGTTTCTGCCGCGCTGAGTTTGATTTCGCTGGTCTTGCCCAACAGCTCGCGGTCAACGGCCTGCTCCAGCGTTTCGGCACTGCCGTCATGAAAGTACGGTGCGGTCAGGGCCACGTTGCGCAAGGAGGGCGTCTTGAAGGCGCCTGCATCTTCCACCGACCCCGTCACCATGAAGCGGCCGAATGAACTGGCCTCGCGCGGGTTTGTCTTGGCGAAGTCAGCCACGCGGGTGCCCGCCGCCAGGCGTGAGCGCACCGCGGCCTGCATGGGATACACGAGTTGGCCGTGGGCATGGAATTGTTGGTCGCTGAGTTGCACCCGGCCCGTGCCGGCATCATCGTTGAGCAGGTGGCAACTCGCACACTGGGCGCGGCCCCGGAACAGCTCCAGACCCGCCCGGGCCTCGGCGCTCAGCGCGTTCTTGTCGCCTTTGAGCACGAAGCGGTCGATGGCGCTTTCCGGGCTGACCAGACTGCGGACGAACACCGCCAGCGCGGCGGCGATTGTCTCGGCACGAATCGCATCGGTGCCGGGCACCGCAAAGGCCTTGTTGAAGGCTGCCATATAGAGTGCCTGCTCGCGCAGCCGGGACATCAGGTCACTGAGCTTGGTAAAGCCATGCTCGTTGGGATTCGTCAGCGGCTCCAGCACCTGTTGCTCAAGGCTGGGCACCCGCCCGTCCCAGAAAAATGCGCGATGGTGGCCGACGTTCAGCAAGCTGGGGGAATTTCGCAAGCCGGCACGCCCGCCAATGCCCTGGGCCACCTTGCGCCCGTCGCTGAACGCCTTTTCCGGCTGGTGACAACTGGCGCAGCTGACGCTGGCGTCGGCGCTCAAGCTCTTGTCAAAGAACAGTTGCCGGCCCAGCGCAGCGCGCGCGGCGGCTTCCGCCTTCGTAGGCACTGATATGGCGGCTAAGGGCTGCCCGCGTGCCGCCACCAGGCCCATGCCTACCGCGACGGCGAGGGTGCCCGCAGCCAGCGCCGGGCGCAGCCAGGCCCAACCCGGCCAGCCGCTACCACGATGTGTACTTGACTCGATTCCCATCACGACAAATATGCCACAGGCCCATGACCTGGACTTCGGCAGAAGGTTGACAAGGCTTGAATCGACCTCTTTCGGCTGGCCCGGACACGAATGACGGAGGCACTTCAATACCACTTCAGATACCTTCTCATTAAATCGCTTTGTGCGGTTATTAAAATTCGTCGTACCGTCATGAGAAAACTTTTCTCAAAACCAAAGTACCTTGCCTCCAAGTATTTGTTGATCACAATAGATACTGTCGCGTTGATATCAAACCAATCTGAGTACCTGAAAAATATACCCCTGATTCAGGGGATAAGAATCAGACACTCTGTTACGAATGCGACGCTGTGAACACGAATCAACCCTTGGTAGAAGTCTTGGCGATTCCGATAGTGGGGGAGAATTCAGAAAGTGCCTTGTCGTCTCGGACGCAGGGCACTTCGCGGGTCTAACTTGTGACTTGGTCGCCAAGCACGGAGTTCACCGCGGTGGCTTGTCAGCAATCTGGCGCGTTTTTTCGACGTGCTTGCAAATTGTTGCAATTGACTCTGGGTTCGCCAGCTGACAACCGTGTATTTTCAAGGATCAAGATGACAACAAGCACGTCCACCCCTGTGCGCACCATGACTGCCATCGCAACGAGTTGTCTGCTGCTTGCTGCATGCGGGGGCAGCGCAAGCGATGACGCCCAGGCGCCGACGGAGGTCCGTTCGGCGCGGGCGTTGTCGGCGGCCAACGCCAACGGTTCGAGCACGAAGAGTGTTGAGTCGAGCAATGGCGCCATTCAATACACCTTGGCCGGCAACTCGGGGGCGAACAATGGGCGGAAGAACCTGCCCCCCCCAACGACCACGGGTCAGTTGCCAGACGGCTCGTGGGCCTGGTCCAACCCCACCACCTGGGGCGGCAGCGTCCCGGCGGCTGGCGCCAACGTGGCTGTGCCGGCCGGCAAGATCATCACGCTCGATGTCTCGCCGCCTGCCCTGGCTGGCGTGCGCATCGAAGGCACCTTGCGCTTTGCGCGCGTCGACCTGGCGCTGAACGCAGGCTTCCTCGACGTCACTGGCGCGCTGGAGATCGGCACGGCCACCCAGCCTTTTGCGCAACGGGCCACGATCACCTTGACCGGCGGCGAACCCACCGCAGCCGACGGTGGGTTGGCGCGTGGCCTGCTGGTGCGTGGCGGCCGGCTTGATGTGTTTGGCACCAGCCCGCAGCCCGTCTGGACCAAGCTGAACGATCACGCGAACGCCGGCGCCACGGCGCTCACGCTGAAAGACCCGGTGTCGGGGTGGAGGGCCGGCGACACCGTGGTGGTGGGCCCGACCGACTTCTATGGCGTGGCCACTGCCGAGCGCCTGCCGCTGAGCACGGCCAACCAGGCGCAGCTGACGCTGGGTGCACCACTGGCCAATTTCCGCTGGGGCAAGCTTCAATACGTCACCAACAACGGCATGAGCCTGACGCCGGATGCGAGCTTCGTGCCGCCGGCCACACCCGCGCCCACAGAGCTTGATGAACGGGCTGCGGTGGCCAACTTGTCGCGCAACATCGTGATCCAGGGCGCTGACGATGCGGCCTGGCGCGACCGCGGTTTTGGCGCGCACGTGATGGTCACGGGTCTGGCAAGCAAGATCAACGTCGACGGCGTCGAGATTCGCCGCGCCGGGCAGTCCGGGCGTGTGGATCGCTATCCGTTCCACTGGAACCGGCTGAGCTACAACGACCAGGGCCAGTTGCTCGGCGATGCCAGCGGCCATGTCTTGCGCAACAGCAGCATCTGGGGTTCTTCGCAGCGCTGCGTCGTGCTGCAGGCCACCAACGGCGTGCAGGTGATCAATAACGTCTGCCAAGACATCAAAGGCCATGCCTTTGCCACCCTGGAGGGCGCTGAGCGGCGGAACCTCTTTGAGGGCAACCTGGCCTTGCTGATGCGCAGCCCGGCCAGCACCAAGTTGTTGCAGCTGCACGAGGGCCCGGATCTGCATCAGGGCGGGCCGTCGGGCTTTTTCCTGACCAACCCTGACAACGTGGTGCGCGGCAACCACAGCGGCGACTCCATCGGCCCGGGCTTCTGGCTTTCTTTCGGCAGCAAGCCTGTCGGCAAGTCGGCCACCATTCCCATCATTCCCGACCGTATACCTTTCGGCCTGTTTCAGTACAACACGGCCCACAGTTCCTTCACTGGCGGCGTAACCCTGGCCTGGGCCGTGGTCGATTCCCTGGGCAATCTCGGCGGGCGGCAGTACACACCGGTGCTCAATGGCGCCGAAGCCGGCGAGCGCCAGCGCTTCCTGCTCAAGCGCATCACGATCTACAAGAACATGAACGGCGCGCTGGCCAACGGGGTGTCGCTGCCCGACTATGAAGAGTTCACCACGGCCGACAACGTTGGCACCTACTTTCAGGGCAAGGTCGATGCCGGCAACATCACGCGCGGACTGGCGGTGGGCTACAGCCTGAACAACCTGACCCCCTGGCCGAAGACCTGGCCGGGCACGCCGCCGGTCGCGTTCGCTACCTACCACTCGATGGCCAACATGCATCGCAACACGGTGGTGTCGTTTCCGTATGTCGACAAGCAACCCAGTGGCGCCTTCAACACTATCGACTACTACATCACCGCGGTCGATAAGGGTACGGTGCGCAACCCGGCCAACCGGTTGATCCAGACGCATGCCGGCTATCGCGTGCCGCCGTTCAGTGTGGACCCGGCCACCGTCGCCACGCCCCAAACCACCTTGGCCAGCGCCATCTGGGATCCGCATGGATATTGGGGTGCGGCGAACCAGTTCTGGGTACTGGATACCCCGTTCATGACGACCGGCGCCAACTGCCAATGGGTAGCTCCGGCCGGCTCGAACGGCAAAAGCTGCGATGGGCAGTACTTCGCCGTCAATGCATTTCAGACCGACTTCGACTCTAACCCTTACAACTTCCTGGCCCCGTTGTCGATCGAGCGCCAGCAACCCGGCAGTGGCGTGAAGTTGGGCAGCGTTGAAGTGGGTACCGGTACCCGGCCAGACGGATTCAGGCACTTCGCGGCGCGCGCCTCTGGCCAGTTTGTCGTTCGCTTCCCGGGGCGCACCATGCCTAAATGGGTACAAATGAACATCGGCAATGCGTTCCGCGACACCGACAACCTGGTGCTGGGCGTGGCGTTCGACCCCGCCTTGGCGCCGAGCGCCTATGTGACCTTGTCGATGTACCGCGGCCATGTAGCGTCGGAGTTCCTGCCTGGGCAACCATTGGCCAAATATGGCAGGCAATACTCCCTGGCGGCCAGCCTGGCCGAGGTGCACGCATCGGCTGGCGACAAGATGTGGCAGGACAAAGCCAACAGCTTGGTATGGTTCAAGTACCGCGGTGGCCTGCCCTACCCCTACGCCCCGGTACCGAACTCTGACGATGAGATTTACCGCGACCACACCGTGATCATCCGCGGCCAGTAAAGTGAGTCGCCACTGACACGCGTTCAGTGCGCCAACACCGGCCCGAGCTAATGGCAGGTGTGGCCGGTGTGGCCGGTGTGAGTGGCGGCACAGACCAACGCCTTCGGGCGTGGCCGGTGCCACTAGCAAGAAGCATTCAACGCCGCGCTCGGGGCCCAGGCCCACCACCCGGTCGGCCCCGGCAGTCACGTCAAGGTCTTGCCTTGGCCGCCGCGCTTGCCGACGCCCGGGCCTTGGGTGCAGCACGGGTTGCCGCTATTGCGGGCTCAACTCGTCGATGAGCGCCTTTGTTTGGCGAATGTTGCCGCCGCCCGAGGCGCCGAAGACGATGGACTCAATGCCTTTTTGTTCGCACACATAGGCTATGGCTTCGCGCGGCGAAATGGCGCCTGATGCCAGCACCGACATGGCGATGGGCCTGAAGCGCCCCGAGGCGGTCAAGGCTTCGTAGGCTTGAACGCCGCCGCACATGCGAAAGCCGATCTTGTTGATGTTGGCGCAGATCACCGGGTTCTGAATGCCCAGCTCTTCAAGCACCGGCAACAGGCGCGGCACGTTCATGGTGATGTAGCCCGGCTCGGCGCCATAGGCCTGGCGCACGTGGTCGTGGAAGGTGCGCAGCAACTGCTTCATGCCCAGGCCCAGCAGCAGGTCGGTGATGACGTTTTGCACAAAGATTACAGGCGTCTTCAGGCCGTGGAACATCTTCATTTCAGCGTCGATCAGCAGGCGCAGGATGGTGTCGATGTCCTTGTTGGCCAGGGCCAGGCCGCCCTTGACCATGGCACCCATGGCGCCGTCTTGCGGCAGGAACAGGCGCAGCGCTTCGATCATGCCGTGCTCGGTTACCGCGTTGGCATACTTGTGCGCGTACGGCATGCACGGGTAGAACTGGTAGTCGGGGTAGCGCTCGGGGTGGGCGCGGAAGTGATCGCAAATCTCGGCCACGCGGTCGTGCGTGGTGCACATGAAGGTGCGAACGCCGGCCGCATGGGCCAGGTCGAGCACCTCGATCATGGCCGACACATTCTGAAAGCGCATGCTCTGCGATCGCGCCTTCTCTTCCGACATGTGGTTGACGCCGAAGAACTGGTTGTCGCCAAACAGCACGCGGTCCATGGGGTTGCTGGGTTTCATCAAGGGGCGTCCGGTTTCAGCCGAAGATTTTTTGCCAGAAGCTGCGTGGCTGCTGCGCCGCCACGCCCGCACTCACTGCGCCGGCCACCTGTTGGCCGGTGAACATGGCCACCACCCGGTCGGTCTGCAAGGCGCTGCGGAAGTTGTTCTCGCCGTCCAGGCGGCGCGCCTCGATGCTTTTCACAAAGTAGTCGATTTGCGCTGAATACTCCTCGCCGCGCAGATAGAACCAGACTTCCTCGGTCAGATCTGTGGTGTAGCGCACCGTCCAGTGCTTGCCGGTGTCGGGCAGCGCCGCGTGCGGCTCGCGCAGGAAGATCTGGCACTCCTGGCGGTCGGCCACCAGCTTGCCGTTGGTGCCCCACAGCGAGAGCTTGGTCGACATCTTGCGGTGGCTTTCGTCGCTCCAGTTCACGCACAACTGGCCCGACATGCCGCTGGCGTAATTCAAGGTGCCGTAGACCTCGTCATCAACACCGCGCGAGAACACGCCGTGGCGCACGACACCCGACACCGAATCGGGCGCACCGGCAACAAAGTTCACCAGATCCAGCGCATGGCAGGCATAGTCGTACAGCGCGCCGCCACCTTCGGACTTTTCCGTGCGCCAAGTGCCGCCCTTGGGCCGCAGCACCACGGGGCCGTAAGCCTCGGCGCGCACATG
>JAYUQE010000409.1:0-8744 GCA_043756905.1 Burkholderiales bacterium
GCACGGTGCGGTTGCAGGCCGGTGGCGACATTCGCCTGGGCAGCATCACCGCCGCGGGAGGCACGGTCACCTTGAACGCAGGCGGACGCATCAGCGATGTGCACGCCGATGCCGCGGTGGACATCACGGCCACGGCGGTGGCCTTGCACGGTGCGTTGGGCGTGGGCAGCGGGGCTGAGGCGATTGAGCTGCAAACCGATCGCTTCACAGGCGGTGCCGGCTCGGGCGGCCTGTTCGTGGCCAACACCGGCGCCTTGCAAATCGGCACGGTGGGCTTAAGCGGCGAAATCGTCAGCAGCACCGGCCAGGTGCAAAGCGATGTGCAGCCGGCCAGCAGCGGGGTACACAGCGGCGCCGCCGGTGCGCTGGTCATCAACACCACGGGCAGCCTGCTGCAAAGCGCAGTGGTGAGCAGCGCGGGCGGCGCCATGCGGCTGGCCGCCAATGGCGGCGACATGCAGTTGGAACTGCTGCTCAGCAGCCACCAGGGCCTGGCCGTCGGCACGCCGGGTGGCGCCATCAGCCTTTACGCCAGCGGCAGTTTGCGCCTCGGCGCGGCCAGCGCGGTCAGCAGTGGTGGCGGCAGCATCGAAGCCCAGGCCGCCACGGCCATCGTCATGAGCGACGGCTCGCACATCAGCAGCGCGGGCGGCCACTTGCGCCTGGACACCGCCGGCGCCTTGGACGTGGCCCGCCTGGATGCGGGCAGTGGCAGCCTGGCCGTGCAAGCCCAGGTAGTGCGTGATCTGGCCGTTGACAACGACACGCTCGCCGACCTGAGTGCTGCCATCTTGCGCCTTCGCACCTCTGGCACGGCCAGCACCGACGGGCTGGGCAGCATCAACGATGCGCTGGAACTGGCCGCTGGCCAACTGGCCTTTGCGCTGGTGGGCGGCCATGCCTATTTGGTACAAAGTGGCGACACGCAAATCGCCAGCCTGGCCGCATTGCAAGTGGCGCGTGTGGGCAACGACGGCGTGGCGCAGACGGGCAGCGTCAGCGATGCCGCCATCGCCGGCCTCACCAGCCCGGGTGTACTGGTGCTGGAGGCCACCGGCAGCCTGGGCAGCCAGGCCGCCGCTGGCGTACAGGCCGGTGGTGCGGTGTTGCTCGCTGCCAGCGGCGCGGCGGCCGACGTGTCGCTGCAAGGCAGCCTGGCCAGCACCACGGGGCATGTCAGTTTGCTGGCCGGGCGCGATGTGTTGTTGGCCAGCGCCATCAGCCTGGCCGCCAATGGGCGCACGCTCGATGTGCAAGCGGGCCGCGACCTGCTGCAAACCAGCGGCGCCAGCGCCACCACCAACCGAGGTGCCATGCTGTGGCAGGCCGGGCGCGACATTCAAGTAGCGGCACTGGACGCCAACACCGCGGCGGTGGCCTTGCTGGCCGGCAGCGGGCAGATCGTGGATGCCGATGCCGCCGGCGACAGCAACCTCGACTTCACCGCCGGTGCGCTGCGCCTGAGCGCCGGCACCCAGATCGGTGCCTCGGCCAACCCGCTGGAAACCAGTGTCAGCAGCCTGACGGCCGTGGCGCAGGGCGGCGTTTTTGTGCATGAATCGGCCAGCCTGCGCGTGGGCATGGCCGCGCCCGTGGTCAACCGGGTGGGCAGCGGTGCGCGCTTGAGCCCCCTGAGCCTGGACACGCAAGACGGCATTCAGGTGCGGGGCCTGGGCGACCTGGCCGTGGTGGTGGCCAATGGTGATTTCACACACAACGTCAGCGCAGCAGCCGTCAGCACGCAGCAGGGCAATTTGCTCATCGCCGCAGAACGTGGTCGCTTGCAGTTGGACGGCGTCATCGCCAGCGCCGGCACGGCCACATTGAATGCGGCGTTTGACGTGAACATGGGCGCGCTGGCCAGTTTGACGTCAACCGGCAACCTGGCGCTGACGGCCGGCGGCGGCCTGCTGCTGGCCAGCGTGGCCGGGGTGGGCGCCGACATCAGCAGCGGCGGCAGCGCCACCGTAACCACTGTGCAAACGGTGCACATCGGTGCCGGCGGCAGCATGGTTGCGGCGGGCAACCTGCTGCTTCACACCAACGCCGCGCTGTGGCTGGGCGGCGCCGGCGCACCCGGTGCCACGCTTGGTAGCAGCGGCGGCAGCGCCACGGTCACGGCGCTCGGCGAAGTCGTCCTGGGTCAGTCCAGCAGCCTCAGCGCCGCCACCTCGCTCAACCTGAGCAGCGGCGCGGTGCTGACGCTGGGCATTGATGCGCAGGTGTACAGCGGCACCCACACCACGGTGCAGGCGGTGGGCCTGGTGGACGTGGGCGGTGCCGACATCGACTTCACCGCACAAAGCCTGACGCTCACCACCAGCGGCCTGGTGGGCGGCGCCGGCAGCACGGCAGCGCCTCTGCACCTGGCCGTTAGCGAACTCAGCGCCAGCGTGGCCGGCACGCAGGGCCTGTTTCTCAGCAACCACGGCAGCTTGCTGGTGCATGCCATTCAAAGTGCCGGCGCGGCGGTGCTGCAAACCACTTCGGGCCATTTGACGGTTGGCCAGGCGGGCAGCCTGGACGCCGGCGTGCAGGCCACGCAGGCGGTGCTGATGCAGGCGCTGGCCGGCGACGTGCAAGCCAACGCCGCTGTGCACAGCAGCGCCAGCGCCGTCAGCCTGCTGGCACAGGGCGCCTTGGGCTTGGCCGCCAGCGTGCGCAGCGACGCCGCCCAGGCCAGCCTGGACCTTCAAGCCGGCACCACCTTGACCATGGCTGAAACCGCCACCGCGCGGGCCACCGGCGGCAATGTGCGCCTGTGGGCAGGGGGTGACTTGCAACTGTCTGCCGTGCACGCCGGCAGCGGCAGCATCAGCATCACAAGCTGGGGCGGCAGCATCAGCGACATCGAAACCATTGCCGCGCCATCGCTCGCGGCGCAAAACCTGCGGCTGAATGCGGCAACGCACATAGGCCGCATGGGCCAGGCGCTGGACACGGCCACCGCCGTGCTCACCGCCAGCGCCGGCGCGGGGGGCATGGCCATCGCTGAAGCCGACGCTGTGTTGATCGACGATGTCAGCGTCACGGTGCAGCGTGTCGATGCACGCGGCGCCTTGCAGGCCCTGACCGACGCCGCTCAAAGCGATCTGACCACCCATGCCGGCAATGGCAACATTCTGTTGCGCACAGCGAACGGCAGCATCGTCATCAACGACGGCGCCGCCGCAGCCAATGGCCAGGGCGTGTTCGCGCATGGCACGGGCACCGTCACCCTGCTGGCAGGCGGTGCGGCAAGCGTGCTGGATGCCGGTGGCGGCAGCAGCACACAAACCATGTCGCAAGTTGGCGCTGTCGTGATCGGCAGCAAGCTGCGTGTCGACGGCGCGCTGGTGGTGCAAGCCCTGCCAGGCAGCGCCGGCGCCGGCAGCATCACGGTGCAATTTGCCATCGACGGCCGCACAGGCGGCACGGACGACACCGTTGTGCTGGATGCCAATGGCGGCACGGTGCAGGTGTTGGGTGCCGTGGGGCTGACCCACGCCCTGCAAAGCCTTACCGTGACCGACGCCACCGACGTGCACTTCGCGCAAGCGGTGACGGTGCAGGGCGATGTGTTGATCGAAGCCAGCGGCGAGGTGCGTTTCGACGCCCTGCTGCAAGTCGAGCACGGCAGCCTGCGCATCATCGGCGCCAGCCGCGTGGTCTTGGGCGACGTGGTGCTGGATGCGAATGCGGCAGAAGAATTCGTCATCACCGCCGACAGCCTGCTGCTGCAAGGCATGGTGCAAGGCCATGGCGCCAGCCTGGTGCTGAACACGGCGCAAGCCGGTCGCAACCTCACACTGGGCAGCACAGGCGCCGGCCTGGTGCTCGATGCCGACGCCGTCAACCGTTTGCAGGGTTTTGCCAGCGTGGCCGTGGGCGATGCACGCACCGGTGCGCTGGCCGTTGATGTGGCCGTCCTGGCGGGCCTGCACGCGCCGCTGCTGAACCTGCAAGGCGACAGCGTTGGTGTCAGCGGCCAAGGCACCGTGGTCAGTGCCACGCAACTGGCCGTGACCAGCCGCGCGGCGCTGCACATGGATGTTGGCACCAGCCTGGTCATGCCAGGCGGGCTGGTCACGCTGCGGGCCGCCGGGGACATCGCGCTGACTGGCATCGACACCACCCACGCCGGAAGTGGCACGCAAGGCGGTGTTTACGTCAACAGCAGCGCCGGGCGCATCAGCGACGCGGGCGCCGATCTGCTGGCCGACATCCGCGCCCCTTGGGTGGTGCTGCGTGGCACCGGCCCCGAGCTGATCAACGGTGCCAGCCACACGTTGCTGGCGCTGGACATCGATGCGCAGCGCGTCGATGCCGATGCTGGCCGGGGTGTCATCGTGCGCGATTCGCGCAGCGACGGTTCGGCCACCCTGAACCTGCTCGCAGGCAACGCCACCTACCAACTGGCCGATCTGCGCGGTGCGGTGCAACGCATTGCCAGCCAGCCCAGCGCGGATGCACCGAGCGCCGAAATCAACGCCGGCACCACCCCGCAGGCCTTGGCGGCCTGGTTGCAGGCCGCCAACCCGCTGGCCAGCCTGCGCGACAACAACGCCGCCGCGCTGGCGCTGTGGGACACCGCGTTCGAACACGCTGCGCACCGGCTGCAGGCCGTGGCGGGACACGGCGACAGCCTGCGCATCACACCCGCCAGCACCAGCCTGCCCGCCACCGCCCCAGCCGACTGGCTGCGCCAGTGGAGCCAGATGCAAACCGATGCGGCCGGGGCCGAAGTCGGGGCGGCGCCGGCCTTTGCGGTGTGGAGTGATGCGTTATCGGTGTAGGTGAGGTCACAACTAACCAGGGCGTGTCGATACATTGAGAAGCGGTTGAACTCGCAGGGCCGTCGTGGCCTTACCGGGTGGGTATGTCGATCCAACCGGGCGCGGCGACGTGAGGGTCCACAGCGGCAAGGAACTAGCTGGACTCTTGAAGTTTCGCGGCACGCAGCCCCTGTCCCCTCAAGAGGTTCAACGCATTGCCTATCAGGTCGAGCAGCGCTGCCGAACCGTGGCACCAAGGTATACCGAATAAGCGGTACATCTTGCGTGGGGCGCGATCTTCTGCCTGCCCCGAACCGGTGATCTGGGATGCTCGCCTGTTTGGGCGGAACTGACGGGCGCGCCGCGTCGTTGCGGCGCTTGCCTTGGCACATGAGCCTGACCACATCCACAAAGCAAAGGATGTGCTGAATCCACAGAGGCAAGAAATTCAACACCCAGCGTAGGCGGCTCGCCAAACGCTGCCGCGGTTGCAGCAGTGCATCAAGAACTCTCGGAGCAAAACCAGTGAGCAGATTGAGATTCGACCCGGCCACACCCTTGTACCTGTCCGACGAAAGCGCCTGGCGAACAGACCAGTTTTCTGCTGCCCTCGACATCCTTCATGACGCCGCCAAGCCCGTTGTCCTGTTTGTCCACGGGCGGGGCAAAGAGCCGGGAAGGCGTCTGCGTGGCGGCACGTTCACGAAAGGTCTGGCCGTACTTCAACAACGACGATCATGTGCTGCATCGCTCGACAGATGCGCGCCCTGCCGGGACACATGCTCTGGTGCTGCGACCCAGAAGTTTCGATACATGAAACCGCGTCTTCGTCCGCCATGCGTCGTTGCAAATCCTCGCGATACCAAGAGATATCGCTGTGGTTTGCGCCTAGCCTGACGAACGAATCCATCGCTTTCATTTGTATCGCAACCTCTGCGCCGCAGCACTAGCGCGAGGTCATATACCGTCTGAAGAGCCGGCTCGAACCTGGCGCGCCTTGCCTGAAACAGCCCAACCTACCTGGAGATTGAAGCACCATGCATGACATCACCTTGATCTCGCCAGATCAGTTAAGCGGCGCCGGCGAAGTCGGCGACTTTCCGCTGGAGCGATACGCGCTGAGGTTTCTTGCTCAGGGCGATTCCTGGTTCTCGATCGGCGCGTTTCCACCGTTCCTGACGAGCAACCTGTTCGACAAGATGTCGCTGTCCCAGTCCGCCGTGGCCGTCAACTGCGCACGGCCTGGCGCGGAGCTGCGGCACATGATCGACAGCACCACCAACCGCGTGTTCCTGCGCTTGCTCAGTGGCAACGTTGCGCTGCCCTGGACGGCGATACTGCTCTCGGGCCTGGGCAACGATGTGATCTCGGCGGCCCAATCAGGGCCACAGAATCCGCCAGACAAGCGCTTGCTGGCCACCACGACCGAGTGGGCCGCGGGTGCGCGCCCGTCGCGCTACCTCAGCCCGTCGGGCTGGGCAACGTTCAGCAGCCATGCCAGGCGGGTGTTCGCGTTGTTGCTTGCGAACCGCGACAAACGCTCGACCAACCGGGGCATCCCCATCGTCGTGCACACCTACGATTTCGTAGCGCCGCGAAATGCCGGCGCCGGCGCTGGTTTTGGCCCCTGGCTGTACAAGGCTGTGAAGGCCTTCGATATTCCCGAAGACGACTGGGCCGGGCTCGGCGCGGTCTTGCAACAGCAATTGCGAGAACTCATCCTCGACATCGCCAGACAGGAGCCCACGGTGCGCGTCGTGGACACCCAAGGCACGTTGATCCCCGCACGCAGTTCCGATCACGGACCCACAGCGCATTGGCAAAATGAAATTCACCCCACTCGTGCCGGCTATCGCTTGCTTGGCGACGTGTGGGAGAAGTCGCTGGAGAAGTGGTTCTTGCAAGCATAGATCGGTCGAACCGAGGTGCCAGATGTAGCTTCACCAGTGATATTGGTGGCTCACGCGGGTCATGCCGATCGCAAGTGTGCTGCGCAAACGCTGGGCGGTTGACTCAGCGCGGCTAGCCAAGGCGACCGCCGTCGATGTCGCTGCTGGCAAGCTTGACCTGCTCATTAGCTTTGAGGATGCCACTTGCAGCCAAAAATGGCGCAATTGCTCGATTGAGTGGGGACACCAACATGCAGCAACGGCCAGACACCAAGAGCACTGTACTCGGCGGCATCGCCAACCTCGCATTGATGGCGCCGGTGAAGAGGGGCTTCATCCCGGGCGCGGACACCGTGTCATACGCCCGCCGCCTCGAGTTGCTGTTCAAAACATTGAACGCGATCCGCCTGGGGTCACGCGAATCGTCGCGCTACCCGAGCCCGTTTCCGGACGCCGTGGGCCGCTTCGGCATCCTGCATTCGTTCCGCTATGCGCTGATCCCACCGGAGATCGGTTCCGATGGCGAAGCAAGGGACGATCCGTCGAAGGTGGGCCTCTACCGGGTCTACCTGAACGTCACCTTCGATGGCGGCTGGGAGCCCTATCTGCGCGTGATCTACCGCGACCTCGGACCGCTGCTGGACACGATCTTCAACAACTGTGACGACTACACCGACAGCAGCCTGCACACCTTCGACCAGTACATGAACTGGGTGCGCAGGCAGGAGATCCCGGCTGGCATCCTGTACACCGACTCGCCACGTTCGGTGCAGGACCAGCGCTACCTCGAAGCAGTGGAGGCGATCCTGCGGCAGACCTTGGACCCCGCTGCTGCGCGCCAGGCGATCGCCGGTTTGGCGTTGAAGCCGCCGCCCGACAAGGCGGAGTCGCTGCGCCGCTTCGCTGCTGCCCCACTCGAAGTGCAAACCGAGGTTGTGACCAACAACCTCAGGGCACTCAAGGGCCTGTACGACCTGCGCGCCGTCTACCCGGCCAACCAGACGCATGACGAAGCGTGCTTGCTGCGTTTCGCGCAAGGGGCATTGCGCGAATTCCTCGTGCTGCTGCGATTGCTCGAGGTCGATCCGCCGCCACTTTTGAAGGCCGTCCTGATTGCCGCGCAAGGCCCGATCAGGTGGTTGTGCGACGTCCCGCCCGCGGTGCAGTCGGGCGCCCAGCCGACCGACCCGCCGGCCGCACTGGTTGAGTCGGAGATCCAGTCCGGCATCCTGGCGCGCTTCGAAGGCGTCACGCACGGCTGCCTGATGTTGCTGGCAGTCACTGACGCGAAGCAGGCTCGCGCGTGGCTGCGCGCAGTGCCGGCAGATACAGCGGCGCGTCGAACCGGAACGCCGGCCGTCGACCTGCACTGGAACATCGCCTTCAGCCCGCAGGGGCTGCGCAAGCTGGGTTCGCCTGGCGTGCAGGATGCGTTTCCGCAGGAGTTCATCGACGGCATGGAGTCCCGGGCCGGCCTGCTGGGCGACATCCGCACCAACCACCCAGAGCATTGGCGGCGGCCCCGCTTCAAGAACCGCGAAATCGACCTGGGTTCGGTGCACGTCGTCTTGCAGTACCGCATGGTGTCCAAGACCGACCTCGACAAGCAACTGCACCCTTACCTCGAAGCCCTGGCCCAGGCCTTGGCCGATGGCGACAACGGTCTGCGCCTGTTAAGCACCGAAGCCATGCGCAGCTACCCCGACAAAGCGAACATCACCACTGAACACTTCGGGTTCCAGGATGGTTTCAGCCAGCCCGCGCTCGCCAGGCCATTCGACCCGGCCAAGCCCGCCTTCAAGGACAGCGTCGCACCGGGTGAACTGTTCATGGGTCACCCGAACGACCGTGAAGACCAGCGCTTTCCTCGACTGCAGAACCCGCTGATGGACAACGGCAGCTTCCTGGTGATACGCAAGCTGCGCCAGCATGTTTCGCGTTGGCGAGGTGCACTGCGGGCCGCGGCGCGCGCCCAGGATCCGCTGTTCGGCAGCCGTAACGCGCAGCAGCAACGCGAGGCCGAGGACGCGATCGCGTCGATGATGGTTGGGCGCCAGCCCGACGGCACGCTGGTGCTGGACGCCGAATTGGGCACGACCAA
>JAYUQE010000410.1:0-8719 GCA_043756905.1 Burkholderiales bacterium
CTGGCCTTCCGAGACTCGCATCAAGCCATGAGACGCTGCGAAGTATCACGGCTTGGCCTTGGATAAATAGGATCAACTTGAACGCTCACTAGAATAAGAAGCTTGAACCGAATCCTGTCGCTAATGGGGCTCATAGCGGGCCCGTGCATGCATTTCGATGCGATAGAAGTTGCGATCGACGAGCATCATTGGGCTGGTCTTCTGTTTCGTCCAAACCGCCACCGGGTATGCGAACTCACGGAGCTCCATGAATTTCTTGTACCCTACGATTCGGTGTGTCACGAGTTGCCGACGTATATCGACTCTTGGCTGGCAGCGATGCCCCGCATTGAGACCGTCAATGCCTTGGTTGAGAGTGCGCAGGTTCTCCCCCGGCCAGCACCGCACCTCTTGTTTCTAACGCTGACGCATGCACTTGAGGGATTGCACAGGTCAACGTACCCCGGCGTGTACATGGATCCGGACGAGTACAGCACCGTGTACAAAGAAGTCGCGGCCAATCTGCCAAGGTCACTAAGCGCCGACCACAGACAGTCACTAAAGAGCCGCATCGAATTCGGAAATGAAATCTCCTTTCGACGGCGTCTTGGTGACCTATTGAGGCCGCTTACCGGCGACCTGCGGATGTTGGTCGCCGGGCAATCGGGAGTACCGGATGTGTGGGTCAACACACGAAATTACTATACGCATTGGACCGACGACCTTAGGCGGAAAGCTGCTGAAGGTGCGCAGCTCTACCACCTGAACACACGCCTGATGATGCTCGCGCGCGTGCTATTGCTGCGCTCAGTCAACGTACCTTCGGACGCGATCCTGCGAGCACTGCGCGGCGAAAGTCAGTGGGCGCGCGAGCTCGTTCACATTGCGCAACGAGAGAAACGAAATTTCTAAATCGGTGTCGCCTCGCCACTCGAGTGAGACGTACATCGTAGTTTGCCGAAATCCGTCCTCGCCGACCTCGCGCGCGCCGCCACAAAGGCGCCTCACCCCACCCCCACCAACCCCCGCAGCACCAGCACCCCATCCGCCACAAACGGATCAGCCTGCCAGTACAGCAATTGCGCACGCTGCGCCATCAAATGCGTGGTGTCTTGCTTCACCACCAAGGTACCCGCGCACTTGCCCGCAGCGCGGATGCGGCGCGAGGTTTCATCGACCAGATCCAAGGCCGGCTGCGCGCGCCGCCCGCATGGCGGCACGTTGGGCCGCCGCTGGCTCTTTGGTCTTGAGCGTGTTCCGTTCCACGATAACGATAATGCGACCCTCGCGACCCGGAGTCATCGAATGCCTGCACCCGACACTCAAGTCATGACGGCCGACGTGCCCGCACCGCTGGCCGAGCGAGTCGATGCGTTGGCAGCGCGGGTCGAGCGCTCGCGGGCTTGGATCGTCAGGCAAGCGCTGATGACCTATGTTGAAACCGAAGAGCGCCGCCATCGCCAAACCCTTGAAGGCATGGCCGATGTGGATGCCGGGCGCGGTGTTTTGCACGCCGATGTCAAAGCCTGGGCGGCAAGCCTCGCCACCGATTCGCCCTTGCCGCTGCCTTCGTGCAAGTAAGGTGGACGAGCAAGGCCTTGGGTGACCTGGGCCGGCTCCATGCTTTCTTGGCGCCCGTCAATCCGCGCGCCGCGGCGGCTGTCTTCGAGATGCTGAGCGCCGCACCAGACACCTTGGTGGCACAGCCACGCCTGGGTAGGGCTGTGCCGGAATTTGCGCCGCGCAACGTGCGCCGGTTGATCGTCGGCGACTATGAAATGCAATACGAGTTGACCGAGCAAGACATTTGGATTCTGCGACTTTGGCATACGCGTGAAGATCGATAGAGCCGATGACCCGAATCCTCCATACCGGCGACTGGCACCTTGGCCGCTACCTGCACGGCACCTCGCTGCTCGAAGATCAGGCCCATGTGCTGAACCAACTGGTTGCGTTGGCCAGCAGCGAGGCGGTTGACGCGGTCGTGATCGCGGGCGACGTCTATGACCGATCGGTGCCGCCCGCTGGCGCCGTCAAGTTGCTCGACGACGTGCTGGCGCGGCTGGTCATCGACGCGGGCATCCAGGTCATCCTGATCGCCGGCAACCATGACAGCGCCGAGCGCATCGGTTTCGGCGGCCGGATCTTCGGCATGCAGCGCCTGCACCTGCGCGGAACACTGAGCGATCTGTCGCCAATCGTCTTGACCGACGCGCACGGTGAGATCGCGTTCCATCCGCTGCCCTACGTCGAACCCGTATTTGCCCGAGCGCTGCCGGGCGGCGCCGCCGTGAGCGACCATCAAAGCGCGATGACCCACGCCGTCTCGCTGATGCAGGCCAATCGTGAGCCAGGCCGCCGCAATGTCCTGGTCGGCCATGCCTTCGTGGCTGGCGGCAGCGAATCGGAATCCGAACGCCCGCTGTCGGTAGGGGGCTCAGGCCAGGTGTCTGTCGACACGTTCGCGGGCTTTGACTACGTTGCGCTTGGCCACCTGCATCGACCCCAGCGCGTGGGGTCCGATCGCATCCGATACGCCGGTTCGCTGCTGAAGTATTCGTTCAACGAGGTCGATCATGTCAAAGGCGTGACGTTGGTCGACATCGGCGCCGGCGGAACGCTTACCGTGCGCAACCTCCCGCTTGCGCCCCGCCGCGACGTGAGGATCATCAAAGGCACGCTGGCTGAGTTGCTGACCCGGCCAGACCCCGTGCTCAGCCGCGACGACTACCTGTGTGCGCACCTCACCGACACCGACCCGGTGCTCGATCCAATGGCCAGGCTGCGGGAGGTCTATCCCAACATGCTGAACCTGCAGTTCACCCACGTCGCCGAGGGCAACGCGGCCGCGCGCGCCGAGGGGGACCACCGACGACGTGAACCCGCCGACCTGTTCCGGGCCTTCTACCGCGACATGCTCGGCGAGGAGATCGGCGAGCCGGCGATGGACGTGTTCAACGACGCGGCGCGGGCTGTGGCAGGCAACGACGGACTGGGTGGCGCATGAAACCGCTGGTCATCGAGATGTGCGCCTTCGGCCCATTCGCCAAGCGGCAGGTGGTCGATTTTCGGCAGCTCGGCAACAAGACCTTCTTCCTGATCCATGGCCCCACGGGGTCGGGCAAGACCAGCATCCTGGATGGCATGTGCTTCGCGCTGTTCGGCGACAGCTCGGGCGGTGAGCGCGATGGCCGCCAGATGCGCAGCCACCACGCGGCCAGCGACGCGCTCACCGAAGTTCGATTCGACTTCGCGCTCGGCGCGGACACGTACCGCGTGCACCGCATTCCTGAACAGATGCGCCCGGCCAGGCGCGGTGGCGGTGATACCAGGCAAGACCAGGCTGCCGAACTCTGGCGCCTGGTCAACCATGATGGCAACGAGCAGGCGCAGCCGCTTTGCG
Source organism: Burkholderiales bacterium (assembly GCA_043756905.1). Taxonomy (GTDB): domain Bacteria; phylum Pseudomonadota; class Gammaproteobacteria; order Burkholderiales; family Burkholderiaceae_C; genus Rubrivivax. The sequence continues at coordinate 3,383 of JAYUQE010000410.1, forward strand.
CGGGCTGGAAGAAGGTCACCGAAAAGGTTTCGGCCTTGCTCGGCTTCGAGAGCAAGCAGTTCCGACAAGTGATCGTGCTGCCGCAGGGCAAGTTCTTCGAGTTCCTGAAGAGCGATTCGCAGGAGCGGGAAAAAATACTACAGGCCTTGTTCGGCACCGAGCTGTACAAGCGGATCGAGGATCACCTCAGGCAGGCGTCGGCCGAACTGTTACGGCAGGCAGAGCGCGTCACCACCCAGCGACAGACCCTGCTCGATCAAGCCGAGATCGAGAACGAAACCGCCCTGGCGGCACGCCTGACGCAGCAAGCTGAGTGCGTTGTCGAACGACAAAAGGCGCAAGGCGTTGCGGAGCTCGCGGCCAAGGCCGCCGAGCAGGCGCTCAACGATGCGCGCCAGGTGGCTACCCGCTTCGCAGAGTTCGACCAGGCTGCGGCCGCCATGACAGACATGCGAGCCCAGGAACCGGCCTGGCAGGCCAAGCGCCGAACCCTGGAGTCGGCCCGCCGGGCCGCGGTCGTCCATCCCTATGCGGCCGCTGTGGCCGAGCTGGGCAATCAGCTCAATGAAGAGTCGGCGCGCTTGCAAAAACTGGCTGGCGACACCATCGCGGCAACCGGCGCCGCCACGCGCGCCGACACCGCCCTGACCAGCGAGAAGCAACGCGCGCCGCAGGTTGACGCCATCGTCGCGCGCATCGCCGAGCTTGAAGCGCTCAAGGACAAGGTTGCAAGCCTTGGCAGCGCACGCGCCGAGCAAGCCACGGCCACGGCTGCCGCCAGCAAGTCGGCGGCTGAACTGAGCCTGGCACGCCAGGCCCAGCAAGCGGCCGCCGCAACCCTGAATGCGCTCGCAGCCAGCATCCAGGCGCACCGCATCCAGGCCGCCGGGCTTGACGGGCAAAAACAGTCGTGCGCCAGCCTGGGCAAGCGGTTGGAGACCGCCGCCAAGCTCGCTGCACGAATGGCCGAGCTGACCATCGCCCACAACCAGGTCGAGGCCGAACGCGCCACCCTGAAGGCCGCCGAGACGCAATGCCTGGCCACGCGAACTCAGCGAGATGAAGTGAGGCGCGCCTGGGTGGCAGGGCAAGCCGCTCGGCTCGCCCACGAGTTGGTGCAAGGGCAGGCCTGCCCGGTGTGCGGTGCGCAGGATCACCCGACACCGGCGACGAGCGTGGGTGGCCTTGTGGGCGACGATGCGTTGAGCGCCGCAGAGGCGGGCCTCAGCAGCGCCGAAGCCGCCCAGCGCAGCGCCGAAAAGAAGCTGGCCGACAAGCTGCAGACCGCAGCAGCACTGCAAGCCAGCGTGGCGGAGTTGCAATCATCCAGTGGTCATGCGCCCGCGAGCGTTGACGATTTGAAGGTGCAGGCCGCGGCAGCCCAGTCTGCTCTGAACAAGACCAAGGCAGCCGTTGCCGCATTGGTTGTGCTTGACGCCAAGCGCCCGGCCGCAGAGCTGGCCGCAGGCCATGCCGACGCTGCTGTCAAGCCTGCCGAGAGCGCAGACCAGCAAGCCCGCAGCCGTGTGCAACTGCTGCAGGGGCAGGTCGCAGAGCGTGAATCCGGCGTTCCGCGCGAACTGTCCAACGCCGCCGCTTTGCAGGCTGAGTTGGCCGCGCAACTGAAGGCAAGGGAAGCGATTCGCAAGGCTTTTGATGCCGCAACTGCAACGGCCGGCCAGTCACAGCAGCTTCTGGCACAAGTCAGTGCGTGGGCACAAGCGAGTCGTGAGGCACGGGCACGCCTGGGTACACAGCACGCACAAAAACTGGCTGACCTCGGCGGCAGGCTAAAGGCAGCAGGGTTCGCCGATGAGGCGGCCTACCGGGCAGCAAGCTTGGACGACATCGAACTTGATGAAGTGGAGGCATCGATCCGCAAGTTCGATGCTTCACTGGCTGCGACGGGTGCCCGCCAGGAGCGCGCAATCGCCGAGACGCGCGATCTCGTGCGACCGGACGTCGCCGCATTGATTGCTGCGCACGACGGCATGAAGGCCGCAGGGCAAGTGGCGAACAGTGCCGTGCGGGACGCCATGGCTGCGCATCAAACGACCTCGAAGTTTGCCGGGTCGCTGAACCGCATCGCAGCGCAGTACCTTGACGTGGAGGCCCGCTACAAGGTGGCGCTCAAGGTTCACGAGGTTGCCAGCGGCACGAATTCGCAGCGCATGTCGTTCCAGCGCTATGTCCTGGCAACGCTGCTGGTGGAGGTGCTGGCGGCCACGACGACACGGCTGCGCATCATGAGCCAAGGGCGCTACGAGATTCGCCGCAAACTTCAACCCAGCGACCAGCGGGCGGCAGCGGGGCTGGACCTCGAGGTGTTCGATCACCACACCGGCACAACCCGCGCAGTCAGCACCTTGTCTGGCGGCGAATCGTTCCTCGCCTCGTTGGCGCTCGCCCTTGGCCTGTCAGACGTCGTGCAGTCCTACGCCGGGGGAATTCGGCTGGACGCGATCTTCGTGGACGAGGGCTTCGGAACGCTGGATCCAGAAGCGCTGGATTTCGCGATCAAGGCGCTGAAGGACTTGCAGCAATCAGGGCGCCTGGTTGGCATCATTTCGCACGTTGCCGAGTTGAAGGAATGGATTGATGCGCGGCTGGAACTGAAGGCAACGCAAATTGGAAGCATCGCTGAGTTTCAACTCTAGGCAACTCCATCCTGGCTGGCCTGCATGCCTTTCCCGGATAGGCTGTGCTGATCGTTTGACTCCCGCGATGGTCACTTTGCGGTAATCCCAAAAACAGCAGTTACGCGGGCGCCGAGAGTGTGGGCGGAAGAGTTGGAAATCCAATTTGACTGGCTTAACTGCCAGGCTCCAGAACTTCGATTGGCTGACCAACGGCAGTGGGACGAAAGCCACCATTGCAGCCCTCGGAGACACCCCCTTACCCCCATCCCCGCCAACCCCCGCATCACCTGCACCCCATCGGCCACGAACGGGTCAGCGTGGTAGTACAGCAGTTGTGCCCCCTGCGCCACCAAATGCGTGGTGTCTTGCTTCACCACCAAGGTACCCGCGCACTTGCCCGCGGCGCGGATGCGGCGCAAGGTTTCGTCGACCAAGTCCAACGCCGGCTGCGCGCGCCTCCCACCGGGTGGCACGTTGGGTGAATAGCCCATCGACTGGCTCAGGTCACCAGGGCCGACGAAGAAGACATCGATGCCTTCCACGGCCAGGATCTCGTCGACGTTCTTCACCGCTTCCGCTGACTCCACCATGCCAATCAGCAGCCGGTTGGCATGGTCGTCGGGCACGGCGTAGCGGAAGCGCCGCACCACGTCGCGCGCAATCTCGGCCGTGTGGATCAGCGGCACCATCACGCCATCGGCCCCGGCATTCAGGCAGCGCGTGAGGGTGGAGCGTTCCTGGTTCTGCGGCCGCACGATGCCGAAACCGCCGGCGTAGCGCGCGGCCTTGGCCATGTGGTGAATGTCTTCCCAACTGGCCAGGCCGTGCTCGCAATCGATGAACACCGAATCGGCGCCGCTGCGCACGAGCTTTTCGTACAGCGTGGGCGAGATGTGGTTGGGGTTGACCATCAGCACGAAGGCTGGCGTGCACAAAGCTCATCAGGCTGGCCACCGCCGCCTTGGCCGCGCCGCAGGGCGGGCCGCCCAACAGCCCTGGCCGCACGGCGGCGAGTGAGGACACCGTGACCACTGTGCCGCCGCCGCGTTCGCTTATGCCCGGCAGCACGGCCTGGATCAGCATGTACACCGCGTTGGCAGCGCTCTCACGCGCGAAGCCGCCTAGGCCATGCCCGGCGCGGCCCAGGCTCAAGCGCCACCGGATGTCGCCCGGCCCGCCCGCTGCGCCCAGGCCACGCCCACCAGCGCCAGCGCCGCGCCCAGCATCTTCAGCGCGCCGAAAGTTTCACCCACCGTTAACCAGGCCACCAGGCCGGCCACCGGCGGCACCAGATACATGAGCGGCGCGCTGCGCGCCACGCCGCGCACGGCGTTGACCCAGGTCCAGATCAGCCAGCCCAGGAAGGCCGACACCAGCACCGTCCACAGGAACGCCGCCCAGATGCCGGGCCCCACGCTGGCATACGGCGCATGCCAGGCGGCCGGCGCGGTGAAGGCCAGCAGCAGCGGGCTGGCCAGCAGGGTGGTCCAACACATGACCTCGGGCCCGCCGTGGCGCAACACCATGGGCGTGACCCAGATGGTGTAGAGCGAAAACACCGCGGCACCCAGCAGCATCATCAAGTCGCCGATGCTGGCGTGCCAATTGGCTTGCAGCAGCTTGTCACTCATCAGCAACAGCACGCCGCCGAAGGCCAGGGCCACGCCCAGCATCTGGCCGCGTCGCAGCGCCGCGCCGCGCAACACACGCAACAGAATCAACGTGAACACCGGCCCGCAGGCCAGGATGAGCGAGCTGGAAAACGCGGTGGACCAGTGGATGCCGTAGGTGACCAGCAAGATGTGCAGCACCGGGCCAATCAACGTGATGCCGACCAGCGCGCGCCACTCGCGGGGTGCCAGTTGCGGCCAGCCCAGGTGGCCGCGCCAGCGCAGCAAGGCCAGCGCGCAGGCAGACATGAGCAGCGAGCGGCCGAACAGAAAGCCGCCCGGGCCCAACGCGGCATAGGCAGCCTTTTGAATTGAAAAACTGGCGCCCCACAGCAGCGCCAGCAGCAGCGCGGCGGCCAGGGCACGCTGCTGCAAGCGGCTGGCCGTGGCGGCCTGCTCGGTGCTCAAAGCGCAATGCGCCCGTGCGGGTGCGTGCTGCTCACACCGCCGTCCACGGCATAGAGCTGGCCGGTGACGAAGGAGCTGTCTTCGCTGGCCAGGAACGCGGCCATGGCGGCGATTTCATGCGGCTGGCCAGCGCGCCTGAGCGGCACCATGTGGCCGATGCGCGCTTCAACACCGCGTTCGCGCGCTTGCTCGAAGACCTTGCGCGTCATCTGCGTTTCCACCAGGCCGGGCAGGATGGCATTCACACGCACACCGGTGCCACTGAAGGCATTGGCCGCGGTTTGCGCCAGGCTGTTCACCGCGGCCTTGCTGGCGCTGTAGGAAATGGCACCGGCGTTGGCGCGCAGCGACGCGGCTGATGACGTGAGGATGATCGAGCCGCTGCCCCGCGCCACCATGTGCGCACCGGCATGCTTGACGGCCAGGAAGGCGCTGATCACGTTGACGTTCCAGACCTCGTTCCACTCATCCACGCTTTGTTCAAGCAAGGGTGTGTTGGTGCCCGGCACGGCGATGTTGGCCAAGAAGACATCGAGCCCGCCGAATTCAGCCACGCAGCGCGCCACGATGGCCTGTACGTTGGCTTCCAGCGTGGCGTCGGTCACCATGGCCGCGGCCCG
>JAYUQE010000411.1:0-8707 GCA_043756905.1 Burkholderiales bacterium
TCGGTGAACTTTTCGCGCGGCAGGATCTTGCCGCGGGCCACGCCGGTGAGGTCAGGCACCAGGCATTCGATTTCAGTGACGCGGTGCTGGTTGAACCACTGCTCCAAATCGCTGAAGGTGAAATCTTGGCGTTGAACCATGGTGCTCCCGGGTCAGGCCGCGCTGCGCAGGGCAAGGCGGCGTTGTTGATATTCGCGGCAGGCTTGCCCGAAGGCCTGCAAGAGCTTCACGGAAACCGCATTGCCCGCCGCCTGCCACTCGGGGTGCCACTGCACGCACAGGTTAAAACCGGGTGCATCAGGGAAAGAGCAGGCCTCGATCAAGCCATCGGGCGCGCGGGCTTCCACACGTGCGCCACCAGCGCCATCAGCCAGCCGGTTCACGGCCTGCGCGTGCACCGAATTGACTTCAAAGCTCACGGCGCCGAGCACGCGTTCCAGCACGCCGCCAGGCATCACGGCCACGCTGTGCGCAGGGCCGTACTGAACTTCAGCATCAGTCTGTGATGCGGCGCGGTGGTCGGCGTGGCCGGGTAGTTCCTGCACCGCCTGGTGCAGGCTGCCGCCGAGCGCCACGTTGGCTTCTTGCGCGCCACGGCAGATGGCAAACAACGGAATGCCGCGCGCCAGCACCTGGGGAATGAAGGGCAGGGTGAAAGCGTCGCGGTCGGCGTCGAGCGGCAGGGTTGGGTCGTGCACGTCTTCGCCGAAGTGGCTGGGGTGGACGTTGGCCGCGGCACCGGTGAGGAACACGCCGTCAGCCAGGTTGAGCAACTCGGCTTGCTCGGCCGCGCTGGCATTGGGCACCACGAGCGGCAGACCGCCGGCCAGACGAACCGCATCGACATACTTCTTGCCGGCAATGTGGAACGGGTGCTGGCCGAGCATGCGGTTGCAGCCGGGCAGCAGGATGAGGGGCTTCGTGACAGGGTGGGTCGGCATGTTTTCACCTGGCTGGGTTCGCGCAGCGGAACACAGAGTGCGCCGAGTGTAGAACCCCTGCCCACAGGGCTCGCCCCAGGGTGCTTGAACAAGCTTCGCCGGCGTGCCGGCAAACGACGAACCGCCGATCAGAGTCTCACCCCGATTCAAACTGCTGGGTTTCACATCCCGACTTCTGTTTCGTATGATGAAATATCGACCAACGAAGCCCGCACGGCATGTTTTCAGATCACCGAACGGAATTCCGCATGGTGCGAAATGATGGCCAAGCATTTGATTTCACAGTGCATTAACATCTATCTTATATAAGACATAAGTTATCTGAATGCAGCTAAGCTTTGGCCATCGCCATCGCCATCGCCAGCACCCGCTGCATGCTTTTCAACCCCCCTGGAGCCCCCATGACCCAACCCACCCGCGAACAGCAAGCCGCCGCCCTTGAGAAAGACTGGGCCAGCAACCCACGCTGGAAGGGCGTGAAGCGCAGCTACACCGCTGCCGACGTGGTGCGCCTGCGCGGCAGCCTGCCCATCGAGCACACGCTGGCCAAGCGTGGCGCCGAAAAGTTGTGGAATCTGGTCAACACCGAGCCCTTCGTCAACACGCTGGGCGCGCTCACCGGCAACCAGGCCTTGCAGCAGGTGAAGGCTGGCCTGAAGGCGATCTACCTTTCCGGCTGGCAGGTGGCGGGTGATGCCAACAGCGCCGGCGAGATGTACCCCGACCAATCTCTGTACCCCGTTGATTCCGTGCCCAAGGTGGTGAAGAAGATCAACAACACCTTCCAGCGCGCAGACCAGATTCAGTGGAGCGAAGGAAAGAACGACATCGACTTTTTCGCCCCCATCGTGGCCGATGCCGAAGCCGGTTTCGGCGGCGTGTTGAATGCCTTTGAGTTGATGAAGGCCATGATTGAAGCTGGTGCTGCGGGCGTGCACTTCGAAGACCAGCTCGCCTCAGTGAAGAAATGCGGCCACATGGGCGGCAAGGTGCTGGTGCCCACGCGCGACGCCGTGGCCAAGCTCACCGCGGCGCGCCTGGCGGCCGATGTGATGGGCACGCCCACCGTGCTGCTGGCCCGCACCGACGCCGAAGCGGCTGATCTGGTGACCAGCGACATCGACCCCAACGACCTGCCGTTCTGCACCGGCGAGCGCACCGTGGAGGGCTTCTACCGCGTGCGCAACGGGCTGGACCAATCCATCAGCCGCGGCCTGGCCTATGCCGAGGTGGCCGACATGATCTGGTGCGAAACCGGCAAGCCGGACCTGGCCTTCGCCAAGGCCTTTGCCGACGCGATTCATGCCAAGTTCCCGGGCAAGCTGCTGGCCTACAACTGCTCGCCTTCGTTCAACTGGAAGAAGAACCTCGACGACGCCACCATCGCCAAGTTCCAGCGTGAATTGGGCGCCATGGGCTACAAGTTCCAGTTCATCACCCTGGCCGGTTTCCACAGCCTGAACCACAGCATGTTCGACCTGGCCTACGGCTATGCGCGCAACAACATGACGGCGTTCGTTGAGCTGCAAGAAAAGGAATTCGCCGCCGCCGAGCGTGGCTTCACGGCGGTGAAGCACCAGCGCGAAGTGGGCACGGGTTACTTCGATGCCGTCACCACCACCATCGAGCGCGACGCCTCAACCGCCGCGCTCAAGGGCAGCACCGAAGACGAACAGTTCTTCGACAAGAAGCATGCCTGATTCGGCATGCCTGATTCGGCATGCCTGATTCGGCACGCCTGAATCAGCATGTTTGACTGAGCAAGATCAGCCTGGCGCTGCGAAACAGCGCCGAGCTGTGCGAGCCCGAAGGTCAAAAGCCTTCGGGCTTTTTTCATGGGTCATTGCCGCCGCGCCGGCGTCATCGCCTTGTTTGCCGTCAACGGCGCGCTGATCTCGTCGCCGCCCAACTGCCGCAAATAGGCCACTACCGCAGCCAAGTCAGCCGCTGTGAGCGTGAGGGTGCGGTGCGCCAACACGGCCGCTTCCAGTGTGGCGGCCGAGCCGTCGTGCAGATAGGGCGCCGTGGCCCAGGCGTCACGCAAGGTGGGCGTGTCGATGCCGGTCATTGCCGCGCCCAGGCGCAGGCCCGAGGTTGGCTTGAGCGTGCCAATGTCGTGCCGTGCCTGGGTGCTGCTGTCAGTGAACGCCGGGCCGGCATGGCACGCCGTGCAGCGTGCGGCGAACACCTCGCGGCCCGCTGTGGCCTGGGCGTTGGCGTTGGCGTCAACCGAACGTGCTGGGCTGGGAGCAAAGCGGGTGAGGGATGCCAGGTAGGCGGCCAAGGCATCGAGATCACCACTCAGGCCGGCCTTGGCATCGCCCAGGGGCGAACTGCGGGTGCCGGCGTAGAAGTGCAGGTCGCTCATCAGGCCGTTGCCCTGGGCCAGGCTGCGAATCTGGCCTTCGAAGTCTTGCCCCTCGTCGAAGTTGCCGCTCCAATGCAGCCGCCCGTGGCCCACGCCGCGGCCGCGCAGGCTGATGGTATTGCGCAGGCCCTCGCCGGCATGGCTCAAGTCCCACACCCTGCCGTCGTGCCCGCCCTCGCTGTGGCAGGCCGCACAGCTCAGGTAACGGTCGCGTGCCAGGCGCGTGTCGCGCGCGTCGTAGAACAACTGCTTGCCTTTCAGCACCTCGGCGCTCAACAACTCGGTGCGCACGGTGCTCACCGTGTCCCAATGCGGCACATGCAACTGGCCGCTGTCGCGCAGGGCACGCAGGTCAAAACCACTCACGGTTCGTTCCATGACGTTGCTCACGAACAAGGTGCTGCCATCACCCGAAACGGCCAGCCCTTGCGGTGCACGGCCGACGTTCAGGCGCATCACTTCGCGCCGGCCATGGGCGTCGATCACCGCCACTTCGCGGCTCGTTTCCAGGGCCACGAACAGCCACACGCCGCGCGGGTCGAAGGCAGCGGCGCTGGCCAGGCCGGCGTTGTCATGGTCGATGCGCGCGGCCAGGTCTTCGGCGTTGCTGGCCAGGTCAATGCGCGAGCTGATGGCGCGCACTGCGCTCTGAAAGTTCAGCGCCAGGCCGTCGCGCATCGCGCCACGTTTGATGTTGTCTTGCTTGCTGGGCACGAAGGCCTGGCTGCCGTCGGGCGACAACGCCACCGCGCCCAGGTAGTTGGGCAGGCCGCGGCCCTGGTTTTCGGCGTCAGGCCGCTCGCTGTGGGCCAGCGTGATGTTGCGCGTCACGCTCATCGCCACGGCGTTGACTTGCCACACCGTGGCCGCGCCGGCGCCGGGTGCGGCAGTGTGTTCGTCGAGCATCGGGGCGCTGATGAAACGCGAGACGTAGGCCGTTGTGCCGTCGCCGGCAATCGACACGTGGCGCGGGTTCGGCCCCAAGTTCAGGCTGCCGGTCTGCGCGAAGCTTTGGCTGTCGAACTTCAACACCTGGCCGCTGCCCTGCAACACCACCAAAACAAAGCCCAGCTTCGACGCCGCCACACCATAGGGCTGCGCGCCAGGCGGCAGGGCCAGCGTGCGGCTTAACGTCAACGTGGCGGGGTCGTAGATGCTCAACGTGCTCGATTCCAGGTTGCTCACCCACACCAGCCCGTTGCTGGCCTGGGTGATGCTGCGCGGCGCGCTGCCGGTGGGCAGTTCGGCCAGCTTGGCCATCGAGCCGGCATCCAGCACGGTGACGGTGTCGCTGTCCGGGTTCACCACCCACAAGCGCGGCGGCCCGCCGGCGCCTTGCTGCCATAACAAGTTGCTCGACAGGCTGGGGGCAGCGGCGGTGGCCGACAGGTAAACCGTCTGCTGCATCGACACACGGGTTTGCACTCCGCGCGCGTCGATCGCCGTCGCACTCACGCGGTACACCCCGGCGCGGGTGTAGACATGGCTGGCGCTGGCCGTGGGGCTGAAAGCAGTTTCAGCGCTGCCGTCGCCGAAGTCCCACTTGTACTGCGTGTCCACGCCGTTGCGCGTGCTGGCCTGGAAGCCTACTGCAGCGCCGGCCGCCGCGGCCACTGGCGCGGGCAGGCTGAGTTGCAGCGGCGTGCCGGGGGCGCTCACGGTCCAGACGAAGTCCTTCAAGTCACCATCGCTGGCGTCACTGGCCGACACCGCCACATGGAACGTGCCTTCGGCCGTGGCGCTGCCGCTGATCAGGCCGGTGCTGGCGTCCAGGCTCAGCCCCGGTGGCAGGCCGCTGGCCGCGTAGCGCACGCTGCTGCCGGCCGGGGCGCTGGCGGCCAACTGCAGGCTCGCCGCGCTGCCGCTGAGCATGCTGCGGTCAGACAACTTGGGCAAGGTGGGAGCGCTGGTGGGTGCACTGCTGGGCGGCGGCTCGGTGGCTTGATTCATGCGCAGCACCTTGGCCACCGAGGGCACGCCATCGCTGTCGATCAGGAACAGCATGTAAAAGCCTGGCGGTGCATCGGCAGGGTTCGCCGGCGCCTGAACGGTGAGGCGGCCGGCATCGGCACTGAACGGCAACTCGATGTAGCGCTGCTCGGCATTGAAGCCATGCGACACCGCCGCCGTCTTCACCAGCGCCACCTTAGCCACTGGCTTGCTGCCGCTGGCTTGCAACGTGAAGGTCTTGCCGATGTTCAAAACCGTGGGCGCACTGGTCAGCGCCGGGCGTGGTGCCAAGGCGCCGGCCCTGGTGAACAGGTAGGGCGGAAAGTACAGCTCGGCGTTCTTGTTGGTCTGTGGCCCGGGTGCGCCGCCGCCGCCCACCAGCACCGTGGCGTCGGGCATCAGCACGGCCATGGAGTGGTACAGGCGCATCCGGGTTTGCTGCGCGCCCACGGCCCATTGGCCACGCTGTGGGTCCCACATCTCAGCGTGGTAGCTGGGCTGGTCGGGCTCGTTCCAGGTGCGGCTGCCGCCGGTGGCCAGCACCTTGCCGTCAGCCAGGATCGTGCTCGTGCCCAGGCGCCGGTGCGTGCTCATGCTTTGCGTGGGCGTGACGGTGGGCGTGCCGTGGCGAATGTCGATCACCAGCGCGCCATTGGACTGCCCACCGAACTGCAAGATGCGCCCGAGCCTGAACATGGCCGCACTGGCGTCGCTGCCGGCATTCTCGGAAGCGAACTGGCCCAGGGGCGTGAGGCTGCCTTCGCCGGTGGGGTCGACGCGGTACATGTTGCCCGTGCTGTCGAAGCCGAAGACCAGCCCATCAGGCGCGACGAAATTGCGCGGATACTGAAAGTGCAGCGCTTCGGTGTTGGCGCCGCTGAGCAAGCGGAAGTCGCCCGAGTTGGAACGCACTTCAGGCCGGTCTACACCGCCGATGCCGCCTTGCACATAGGTTTCGCCGCTGGGCAGGGTGATGGCGCTGGAGTACCAGCGCGCACGCTGCATGTTCTCGCCGCGCTGCAGGGTGTTGTTCGCCACGGCAAACAGGTTGGAGTTGTTGTTGCCCTGGTTGCGCGTGGCCGCGCCACCCCACACATCGCCGCCGGCCACGAACACGCTGGCGCCACCGGGCAGCAAGACCTGCGCGCTGCAAAACAAGTCGCTGCCAGTGTTGTTGGGCAGGGTCAGGTGGCCGGCATTCAAGCCGGCCGTGGGATCCCACACGTCGTAGGTGAAATTGGCGGTCTGCTGGCCATTGCTATTGCTGCCGAAACTGAGGAGCCGGCCATCGGGCAAGAGCACGGCATGCACCGGAATCAAGGGCCAGTCGACCAGTTCCGACCACATGCCCTTGGCATGGGCATCGGTCGGAATCGGCGCGCTGGGGGTGAACAGCGCTTTCAGGTTTTCGCGCGCCGGCTCCTGCACCACCGGGGGCGGCAGGCTCTCAGTGGCACCGCCAGCGCCGCCACCGCAGGCGGCGAGCCCTGCCGCCGCAAGCGCCACCCATGCGGCCAATTTGAAACAGCGACGGAAGCAGAAACGTTCACGCACGGTGGCCATTTGTCTAGACAAACACACGGTGCGGCCAATGTGACCAACACCTGAGGCGTGATTGTTTTGAACACCGTCGTGCGCGCAACCCTGCAAGTGCGCAGGTTCCCCGTGGACCAGGGTGGCTGGAAGGTTATCTCTGAGCCGAAATGCGTGCTTTGCGCACGTACCTGTCTAGACAAATTATTTGAGCAGGTTCTGCTCGACGAACTTGACCATGGCGTAGAACTGGAAATCGGCGTTTTCCTTACGCACGAAGCCATGGCCTTCGTTCTCGGCCCGCAGGTACCACACCGGCAGGCCGTTGGCGCGAACGCGCTCGACGATCTGTTCACTTTCGGTGTACGGCACGCGTGGGTCGTTCTTGCCTTGCACCACCAACAGCGGCTGCTTGATCCGCTCGGCGTTGTTCAGCGGCGAGATGCGCTCAAGAAAGGCCCGCATCTGCGGCTCGCGTTCGTCGCCATATTCCACGCGGCGCAGGTCGCGGCGATAGCTTTCGGTGCGGGTGAGGAAGCTCACGAAGTTCGAGATGCCCACCACCGAAATGCCGCCGGCGATGCGCGCGCTTTCATGCACGCTCACGGCCAGGGCCATGTAGCCGCCGTAGCTGCCGCCGGCCACCAGCACTCGCGATGCGTCCAGGTTGGGCTGGGCGGCGATCCAGTCGAGCAAGGCACTGATGTCCTTGACCGAATCTTCGCGGTTCACGCCGTCGTCCAGCCCCAGGAAGGTCTTGCCATAGCCGGCCGAGCCGCGCACGTTGGGTTCGATCAGGGCGATGCCCAGTTCTTGCACGAAATAGTTCCAGCGGCCGTTGAATCCCATCTGCGCCTGCGCTTCCGGGCCGCCGTGAATGTTGATGATGACCGGCCGCTTGCCGCTGAACCGCGCCGGCGGGGCCGACAGCAGGCCAGAGATGGTGCGGCCGTCGAAGCTCTTCCAGCGCACCACGGTCTGGTCGGCGAACTGGGTGGGGTCGACGCCGCTGGGCGCGCTGGTCTGCGTCCAGGCCTGGCTGCGCCCGCTGGCCGGGTCGTAGACGTGCAACTGGCTGGGGCCGCGCGCGCTGTCGAGTGAGTACGCCAACAGGTGCTGGCTGCGGTGAAACGCCATGCTGCCGATGCGCCCGGCCGGCGCTGCGGGTGGCGGCAAGGCCTGCAAGCTGCGCGCATCGAAGAGGTGAATTTCCTCGCGCCCGTCGTTGTTCACCTGGGTGGCCAGCCATCGCCCGTCGTGCGACACCGCGCCGCCGCTCACGTCCCAGGGAATGTGTGCGCTGATGCGCTGCAGCGCGCCGTTGGCCAGGTCGAGCGCCATCAGCTCGCGGAATTCGCTGGCACGGTCGCTCGCCACAAACAGCTTGCGGCCATCGGCCGAGAAGCCGGCCGAGAAATGCGCCGCCTTCAGCGCCTCGCCCGCCGCGGGCAGGAGTTGGCGGCGTTCGCCGCTGGCCAGATCCACCAGCCAAATGTGCGACTCGGCGGCGGAGCGGTAATTCACCATGGCCGCATGGCGGCCGTCCTCCGACACACCGCCGCCGAACCAGCCCGGGCCGGGCAGGGTGGCCAGCACGCGGCGGCTGGCTTGCGGGTTGGCAGGGTCGATGAGGCTGAGCGTGGTGTTGATGGCGGCGCGCGTGCCCCCCTGCGCCGTGCGGTCCAGCGGCACCGAGGTGTACAGCAGATGTGATGTGCCGCGCACCCAGCCCACCGCGCTGTGCGCTTCTTGCGGGTGGGTGAGCAGCGTGGCTTGGCGCCCGGGCAGGTCGAGCCGGTAAAGCTGATTGGCTTCGTCACCGCCACTGCTGCGCGTGAAGACGATGTAGCGGCCATCGCGCGGCTCGTAGCTGGCGCTGCGCACGGCGTCGGCGCCTTCGGTGAGCGGTTCCGGT
>JAYUQE010000412.1:0-8695 GCA_043756905.1 Burkholderiales bacterium
CAGCTTGATGACACCGAGGCCGCCGCGGCGCAGGCAGGTGCGCCCAACCGCGGCCTGATGTGGCGCGTCAGCCGCGACGGGCGCACCTCTTTCCTGTTCGGGACGCTGCATGTGGGCAAGCCCGAGTGGCTGTTCCCGGGCCCGGCGCTGCGCGAGGCCTTCGGCGCCACCGACACGCTGGCGTTGGAGTTGGACGTGACCGATGCCCGGGTCTTGCAGGACTTGCGCGAGGCCATGGCCGCGATGCCCGCCCTGGCGCTGAAGCCGGCCCTGCGCAAGCGGCTGGAGCAGCAGGTCAGCGCGGCGTGCCTGCCGGCGCAAGCCCTGGCCGGCCTGCACCCGGTGATGCAGGTGGTGACGCTGACGCTGCTGGCCGCGCGCTGGGAACAGCTTGACGCCCGCTTCGGGCAGGAAATGGCCCTGGCCGAGCAGGCGCGTTCGCATGGCAAGGCGGTGGTCTCGCTGGAAACCGCGCGCGACCAGATGCAGGCCTTGATCCCGCGCGACGCCGCCGGCGGCCTGGCGATGCTTGAAGACTCGCTGGAGCAACTGGAAAGCAACGCCGTGCGGCCCATGCTGCGGCGCATGGCGCGAGGCTGGAGCGAAGGCGACCTGGCTGACCTGCAGGCGTACGAAAGCTGGTGCCAGTGTGCGCGCACGCCGGCCGAGCGCGCGGCGCTGAAGCGGCTGAACGATGAGCGCAACCCGGCCATGGCTGAGCGTTTCGAGGCCCTGCATGCGCAGGGCAAGCAGGTGCTGGTGGCCGTGGGCGCGCTGCACATGATCGGCCCGCAAGGCCTGCCGCGGCTGCTGGCGCAGCGCGGCTTTCAGCTCGAACGCCTGGCCCCTTGACCGGGCCAGCCGGCACAATGCCATCATGAGCGCCCCCAGACCTGTCGCTTCGCGCCAGGCCCCCCGAGGGGGGTCAAGCAAAGTGGCAGAGCCACATTTGCTTGAGAGACCGCCATGACCGATGCCAACGCCTTCACCAAACTCGTTCCAGGTTTCGACTTCCTGCAAGGCCTGATGAAAAACGCTGCCGGCGTGGTGCCGGCCATGGGCCAGTGGATCGCGCCCACGCTCGACCCGGCCGAGCTGGAAAAACGCATCAACGAGCTGAAGACCGTGAAGTTCTGGCTCGAACAGAACAGCCGCATGCTCGATGCCACCATCCAGGCGCTGGAGGTGCAGCGCATGACCCTGGCCACGCTCAAGGGCATGAACATGCCGATGGCCGACTTGCGCCAGGCCATGGTGGTTCAGCCCGCGGCGGTGGCCCCCGCCCCG
This sequence comes from Burkholderiales bacterium, assembly GCA_043756905.1. Classification (GTDB taxonomy): domain Bacteria; phylum Pseudomonadota; class Gammaproteobacteria; order Burkholderiales; family Burkholderiaceae_C; genus Rubrivivax. Next base: position 1,288 of record JAYUQE010000412.1, read on the forward strand.
CCACCGGCCGTAGCGCCCGCGGCGCCGGCCGAAGCCGCGCCAAGACCAAGCACCACAGGGGCCGACGCGCCGACGGCCGGCGCCGAGCCGGCAGGCCTGGTCGACCCGATGAAATGGTGGGGCGCGCTGACGCAGCAGTTCAGCGAACTCGCCGGCAATGCCATGAAGGATGCCCGCGCCGCTGCTGCCACGACCCCGGCCGCAGCGGCCACGGCCGCGCCAGCCAAGGCCAAACGTGCGCCGAGCAAGAAAGGCTGAGCGGCTGTGAACGCCCCCCAGCCCGCCGCCGCGCTGGCCCCGGTGGCGCGCCGGCAGCGCCAGGCCGAAGTGCTGGCCGCCTTGCACGGCCTGCTGCCCGCGCATGCGCTGCTGCACCAAACCGAAGACACCGTGCCCTATGAATGCGACGGCCTCACCGCCTACCGCCAGGCGCCGCTGCTGGTGGCGCTGCCCGAAACCGAAGACCAGGTGGCCGCCGTGCTCAAGGCCTGCCACGCGCTGGGCGTGCCAGTGGTGGCGCGCGGCGCGGGCACCGGCCTGAGCGGCGGGGCCTTGCCGCATGCGCTGGGGGTGACGCTGTCGCTGGCGCGCTTCAACCGCATCACACGCATTGATGTGTTAGCTCGAACCGCCACCGTGCAGTGCGGCGTGCGCAACCTGGCCATCAGCGAAGCGGTGGCCGCGCACGGCCTGTACTACGCGCCCGACCCAAGCAGCCAGATCGCCTGCACCATCGGCGGCAACGTGGCCGAAAATTCCGGCGGCGTGCATTGCCTGAAGTACGGCCTGACGCTGCACAACGTGCTCAAGGTGCGCGGCTTCACGGTGGAAGGTGAGGCCATCGAATTCGGCGGCGACGCGCTCGATTGCCCGGGCCTGGATTTGCTGGCCGTGGTGGTGGGCAGCGAAGGCATGCTGGCCGTGACCACCGAAGTCACGGTCAAGCTCACGCCCAAGCCGCAACTGGCGCGCTGCATCATGGCCAGCTTCGACGACATCCGCCACTGCGGCGACGCGGTGGCCGCCATCATCGCCGCGGGCATCATCCCGGCCGGCCTGGAGATGATGGACAAGCCCATGACCGCCGCCGTGGAAGATTTCGTTCACGCCGGCTACGACCTCGATGCCGCGGCCATCCTGCTTTGCGAGAGCGACGGCACGCCCGAGGAAGTGGCCGAAGAAATTGAACGCATGCTCGATGTGCTGTCGGGCAGCGGCGCCTCGCGGCTTGAAGTGAGCAAAGATGAAGCGCAGCGACTGAAGTTCTGGAGCGGGCGCAAGAACGCCTTCCCGGCGTCGGGTCGAATCAGCCCTGACTACATGTGCATGGATTCGACCATTCCGCGCCGCCGCCTGGCCGACATCCTGGTGGCCATTGCCGGCATGGAAAAGCAGTACGGCCTGCGCTGCTGCAATGTCTTTCATGCCGGCGACGGCAACCTGCACCCGTTGATCCTGTTCGACGCTAACGATCCAGATCAGTTGCACCGCGCCGAACTGTTCGGCAACGACATCCTGGAAACCAGCGTGGCCATGGGCGGTACGGTCACCGGCGAGCATGGCGTGGGCATTGAAAAACTCAGCAGCATGTGCGTACAGTTCTCACCCGCCGAGCGCGAGCAGATGCTGGCGCTGAAGCGCGCGTTCGATCCCGCCGCCACGCTGAACCCGGGCAAGGTGATCCCCACGCTGCAGCGCTGCGCCGAATATGGCCGCATGCACGTCAAGCGCGGGTTGCTGCCGTTTCCTGAGCTGGAGCGGTTTTGAACCCTGCCGCCTCACCCGCCACGGCGCTGGACCACCTGGTCGACCAGGTGCGCGCCGCGCGCGCCGACCGCCAGGTGCTGAACATCCACGGCGCACGCAGCAAGGCGTTTTATGGCGGCCCCGAAATGGGCACGCCGCTCGATGTGCGGCCGCTGGCCGGCATCAGCAGCTACGAACCCAGCGAGCTGGTGGTCACGGTGCGCGCGGGCACGCCGCTGGCCGAGCTGGAAGCGGCGCTGGCTGAAAAAGGCCAGCACCTGCCGTTCGAGCCGCCGCACTTTGGCGCGGCGGGTACCTCGGTTGGAACGGTGGGCGGCATGGTCGCCGCTGGCCTGGCCGGCCCGGCGCGCGCCAGCGCGGGCAGCGTGCGCGACCATCTGCTGGGCGCCACCTTGCTCAATGGCCGCGCCGAGGTGCTGAGCTTCGGCGGCCAGGTGATGAAGAACGTGGCCGGGTACGACGTGTCGCGCCTGCTGCCCGGCTCGCTGGGTGTGCTGGGCGTGATCTGCGAGGTCTCGCTCAAGGTCTTGCCGCTGCCCGTGGCCAGCGCCACGCTGCGCTTTGAAGTCGATCAGGCCACGGCGCTCAACCATCTCAACACCTGGGCCGGCCGACCGCTGCCGCTCAACGCCAGTGCCTGGTGGAACGGCACGCTGGTGCTGCGCCTGGCCGGCGCCGCCGCGGCCGTGCGTGCGGCCTGCCAGCAGCTCGGTGGCGACGCCATCGAGCCCAGCCTGGCAGCGGGTTTCTGGCAAGGCCTGCGCGACCAGCAAGATGAGTTCTTCACCAGCGCCGCCCCCGGCACCACGCTGTGGCGCTTGTCGCTGCCGCAAACCGCGCCGGCCTTGCCCTTGCCCGAAGACACCCTCATCGAATGGGGCGGCGCGCAGCGCTGGGTGTACAGCACGCAAGACGCCGCCGTGCTGCGCAGCGTGGCGGCGGCTGCCGGCGGCCATGCCACAGCGTTTCGCGGCGGCGCGCCGGGCAGCGTGTTCACGCCGCTGGCCGGGTCGCTGGCGCGCATCCATGCCGCCCTGAAGACGGCCTTCGACCCCGACCATGTCTTCAACCCCGGCCGGTTGCTCGGCAACTCATGAGCGCCCCCAGGCCAACGACATACGTCGTCCGCCCCCCGAGGGGGAACAGCAAAGTGGCAGAGCCACATTTGCTTGTGAGCGCCGGCATCGAAGACCGCATGGCAACGTACTACGCCCAGCGCGCGGCCAGCTACGAGCGCATCTATCTCAAGCCCGAGCGTCAGGCTGACTTGCACGCCATGACCGCCTGGCTAGCGCTTCAATTCAGCCAGCGCCGGGTCTTGGAAGTGGCCTGCGGAACGGGCTGGTGGACGCCTCACGGCGCTGCGAACGCAGCGCGCTGGCTGGCCACCGACCTGAACCCTGAGACCCTGGCCGTGGCGCGCGCCAAGGCGATGCCGGCGTGCGTGGCATTCCGCGCCGCTGATGCCTACAGCCTGAATGGAATCAACGGCGAAACCTTCGACGCCGCGTTTGCCGGCTTCTGGTGGAGCCATGTCCCGCTGGCGCGCTTGCAGCCCTGGCTGGCCAGGCTGCACGCGCATCTCGAACCCGGCGCGCGGGTGGTGATGCTGGACAACCGTTTCGTGCCGGGCAGCAGCAGCGCCATCAGCCGCGAGGATGAGCAAGGCAATACGTACCAGGATCGCGTGCTCGATGACGGCAGCCACCATGAAGTGCTGAAGAACTTTCCCACGCCCGAGCAGGCCTGCGCCGCGCTGGGCCCGCGTGCGCATTCGCCGCAGTGGCTGCGCCATGAGCACTACTGGATTCTTTCCTACACGTTGAGTTAAGCCAAACCCGGCACTCCGCCAGCCAGCCCCATGCAAACCACGCTCAGCCCGCAGTACCAAGGCACGCCCGACGGGCAGGCCGCGCAAGCCATCCTGCGCAAGTGCGTGCACTGCGGCTTTTGCACCGCTACCTGCCCCACTTACCAGTTGCTCGGCGACGAACTCGACGGCCCGCGCGGGCGCATCTACCTGATCAAGCAGGTGCTCGAAGGCCACACGCCCACGCAGGCCACGCAGACTCATCTGGATCGTTGCCTGACCTGCCGCAACTGCGAAACCACCTGCCCGTCGGGCGTGCAATACGGGCGCCTGGTGGAAATTGGCCGGCGCGTGGTGGATGCGCTGGTGCCGCGGCCGGCGCCCACGCGCGCGCTGCACTGGCTGCTCAAGGAAGGCCTGACTTCACCGCTGTTCGGCCCGGCCATGGCCGTGGGCCGCACACTGCGTCCGTTGTTGCCTGGCGCACTGAAAGACAAGGTGCCCGCCGCCCGCCCGCCCCGCGCCAACCTGTGGCCGCAGCGCGAACACCCGCGCAAGGTGCTGCTGCTGCTGGGCTGCGTGCAGCCGGCCATGCTGCCCAACATCAACAGCGCCACCGCGCGCGTGCTCGACGCCGCCGGCATCCAGACCCTGGTGGCCGATGACGCCGGCTGCTGCGGCGCCATCCGCGCCCACCTGGGCGACCATGAAGGAGGCCTGGACGACATGCGTCGCAACATCGACGCCTGGTGGCCGCTGGTGCAGGGCCTGGCCGGCGCGGGCCAGGTCGAGGCCATCGTGATGAACGCTTCCGGCTGCGGCCTCACGGTAAAGGAGTACGGCGACGCGCTGGCGCACGACGCCGACTATGCCGACAAGGCGCGGCGCATCGCCGAGTTAACTGTTGACCTGAGCGAATTGCTGCCCACCATCACCGCCGCGCTGAAGCCGCGCCTGGCCAAGGCCCCGGTGGCGCAGCGGCTGGTGTTTCACCCACCGTGCACCTTGCAGCACGGCCAGCAACTGCGCGGCGGCGTGGAAATGCACTTGCGCGAACTCGGCTTCGAAGTCAGCCTGGCCGCCGAAGAAAGCCACCTGTGTTGCGGCTCGGCCGGCACCTATTCGGTCTTGCAGCCGGTGCTGGCCAAGCAGTTGCGCCAGCGCAAGCTCGGCCATCTGCAAGCCAGCCAGCCACAGGCCATCATCTCGGCCAACATCGGCTGCATCCAGCACCTGCAAAGCGGCACCTCCACCCCGGTGAAGCATTGGGTGGAGGTGCTGGAAGAAGCGCTGGCGTAGTTACTCCAACGTTTTCACTTCAACACGTTGCTGGCGTCGGCCCCGGCAATCAAGGCATCGGCGTCTACCTGCAACAAGAAGCCGCGCTGCACCGCGTTGGCGGCGGCCTTGGCCACCGCCGCCACATAGCCGGCGTGGCTGCCATAGCGCTCTTGCAGCGACAGGCGGGTGTCGCCTGCGGCCAGCCGCTCGGCCTTGGTCTTGGCAAACGGCACCATGCCGCCGGTGTAGTTGCAGATCTGGTCTTTGTGGAATGGCCGCGCGCCCCCGGCGGTGACGTTCCAGCCCAGGTAGGTGCCCAAGGGGGCATCGGTCTGCACCGCGGGCACGCCGCCGACTTCATTGCCGTCGGCATCGGTGCGCGGCACCATCATGCGAATGGCCTGCTTCACCGGCGGCGGCGCATTGGTGGGCACGCCTGAGGCATCTGAATAGTTAAAGTCCGGGCCCCAGTCGTAATCGAGCACGGGCATGATGAAGCCGGGCTCGGGGATCGTGCTGCGCAAGCCAGGCAGGTTCGGGAACCCCATCGCCGCCTTGAAGGCGTCCACCAGGTCGGGCACGTTCTTGCCGCGCGTGTGCTGGCCATCGCCCTTCTTGCCATTCAGCGTGGGGTACACGCTGTCGGGCGGCGCCGCGTCGTTCATCACCCAGTTGCGAAAGTGCACGCGCAGGGCGTTCACCGTGGGGGTGTGCTGCACCGGGTTGGCCGGCAGCACGCCGGTGCCGAAGTTGTTGCCGGGGCAGCCCGGTGGGGCGAGCAAACTGCCGGCCAGGCTGGCATTGAAGACGGCCCCGCCCGCGGCGTTGTTGTTGCCGCCGCCGTGTGAGCTGCTGGCGATGTAGTAACGCCGAACGTTAGCCGGCAAGGGGATGTCGTTCTTGGCATCCGTTCCCACCCACTCAGGTGTTAACTTCAAGGCCCAGACCTCGGCCGAGCCGAAGTGTTCGATCACCTTCGGGCAGGTGCCGGTGGCATCGCAACGATCCAGAATGCCGGCCGGCGGCAGGCCGCGCACATGGTCAGGGAACTTGTGCCACCACTGCGGGCCTTCGCTGCCGGCCTGGTACAGCTCCAGCACGCCGTCGGGCTGGGCCCAGCGGAAGTTCAGCGCGATGCGCCGCCCGGCGATGATGGGCCACAAGCCGTCATGCACCTGGGCCTGGCTCTCAGCCTGGTTGAAGCCCAGGTGCAGCCAGCCACGAAGGAAGTTGCCACTCTGCGAATTGCCGCGCGCAATGCTGTGGCTGACCAGGTTGGCCACCGGGTTGGGTGTGCCCGCATCGTCTGCCGCCGCGGTCTTGAAAAAGTGGCCCACGTCGCGCCAGGCGGCAAAGCCGGCGCCCAGCACATGGGGGTCTTTGGCCTTGAAGCTGACCATGTACAGCTTGCTGGCATCAAACCCGCCCTTGACGCACATTTGGTTCGGGTCGGGAGTGCCCGGGAAGGGCATCGCGGCGCTGCATGCTGCCCAGGCCCAGTCGGTGCTGGGCACCACGGCCTCGCCCAAGGCCGTGCCGTCCTGCAATTCGCCGCTGCGGGTGACCAGCCGGGCCTGCGTGGTGTCCAGCGTGGCCGGCTTGTACGGCACCGGGTTGGTTTGCACGATCAAGCGCTGCGAGGCCACGCCGGAACGGTTGACGATGCGGCCGAACACATTGCCGGTGACGGCCGAACCATCAGCGTTCCTGGCCACCGGCACCTGCACGAAATGGCGAGCGCCCACCAGCATGGTGGCGCGCACGGCGGTGCCGTTGTTCGCGTCAATCGCCGCGTTATCACCCTGCCAGGCGCTGGCCAGGCCGATGTCGCCGAAGTTGCGTTCGGCCACACCGATGGTGATGGGCGAGCCGCGGTTGGGCACGTCGTGCCACAACAGGCCGCTGGCCTTGCGCATGTCCACCGGCCGCGTGAGCACGAAGCTGGCCGTGTAGCGCAGCTTGCCGTCAGCGTCCTTGCCCAGCTCGATGTCCTGGATGATGGCGTTGAGCGGGTCGCGCGGGTCGAGTTCGCCGTGGGCACGTCCGGCGATTTGTTCGTACGCGATGGTCTGGCCGGCGGCAGCAGCCAAGGGCTTGACATCGTCGATGACGATCCTGGTGACGCGCGCCTGCGCAGCGGACACCGCGGCCAAGGCACAAGCGCCGGCGGCCAGCGCAAGCCATGTGGCGCGACGCGAAACTCGAGAACTCAAACGCGGCATGCTTGTCTCCATAGTTGGTGTCGTGGGCTTTCCAGCATGCGGTCTTGCCTGGCTGGGCACAATCCTGTTCGACCCGCTGTTACCCATGCAAACACTTGCCTCCAACCGCCGCGCTGGTTTGACTCCGGGACTGCGCACCACGCTGGCCACTTGCCTGGCCGTGGCGCTGGTGGCCTGCGGCGGCGGCGGTGATTCGTTGCCGGCACCGGCACCGTCCGCGCCGCCGGCAGCCAGCCCCGCCCCAAGCCCCGCCCCAAGCCCAGCGCCGAGCCCAGCCCCCAGCCCATCCCCCAGCCCCGCCCCGAGCCCCGTCGGGTCGCAAGCCCTG
>JAYUQE010000413.1:0-8673 GCA_043756905.1 Burkholderiales bacterium
AACGGCAGGAACGGCAGGAAGGGTGCGCTGGGCGGAATCATGCAGTTCGCATCAGCAGGCGTGCCGCGACCGGCGTGTGCGCATCATTCGACAAACCGAATGCGCACCATCTTGCGCTGGCCGTCAAGCCAGAGCCTCACCATGTAGGCCTGGTCTTCCAGAAAATACACATCCACGCGCGAAGCCAGAAACGGCCCGCGTTGGCCCGCCACTTCCCAGCTTGCGCGATAGGCCGAACCACTTCGGGTGGGGTTGGAAAACTGCGTCGTGGGCGAAGCCGAACTGGGCAACAAATCGAACACCTTCTCGACCTGCCGTTGCGAGGCCCGCGCGGGCAGCGCTTGAACGAGGTGATCGACGTAGCCCGCCTCGGCGGCAGTCAGCGACGAGATGGCCAGTGCCGAGCAACGCAGTGCTTCATCGCAGACTTCAATCACCGGCGGGCCCGGCCGGCCCTGCGCGAAGCTGGGAAGCGTGGCCACACACAGTGCGATCAGAAGCAGGCGCGACATATCACATGCCCTCAGACGATGGTTTGGCAATCCAGGCCAGCAAGTGGGTGCGCAACAGCGGCAGGGTGTTGAACAAGGTGTACAGGCCCGGATGCAGCGCACAAACCTTGCGCGCGATGGGCGGCGCCAGGGTGAGGCGCTGCGCCGTGATTGTCCCCTGGGCAAACAGCTCGCGCACCCGCGCCAGCGGCACACCCCGCACATCGGGGTTATGCGGGTTGTTGACGGTGAAGTCGTACCACAGCACGGCGCCGCCCGGGCGCACCCAGCGCCACATGGCGGCGGCCAGTTGCTGCTGGAACGCCGCATCGAGCAGCGAGGTGAAGACGGTGGACTGCAAGACGATATCGACCGAGCCGGCCTCGATCCGCGCCTGTGCCGCATCACCTTGCTGCAACACCACGGCGTGGGGCAGCACATGGCGCGCCGCGGCAAAGCGTTCGGGCAACAGCTCAATGCCGGTGAGGTTTTCAGGCGCAAAACCCAGGCGCAGGAATTCAAGCAAGTTGCCACCGCTGCCGCAGCCCACCTCGACCACCTTCAGCACTGCCAGGTCGTGCAGGCCTTGCGCCACGAACAGGCGCAGCATGTCGCGCTGGCGTTCTTGCACGGTGTGCCAAACATCGGGCTTGAGCAGGCTGTAGCGATCGGGCTCAACGCCCGTTTCACGACGCCGATACCGGGCTCGCACTTCGTCTGGTTCCATGCCTGGGTACTCAGCGGGTAAGCTCTGCCTGGGCGCGTGGCGGCGCGCGGCGAAGCAACAGGAAATCGACCACGCCACGCAAGAACCCCCAGCCATAGCCGAAATGGTATGCAGCGAAGACGCAGGGCATGATCGGCAGGAAACGCCAGTTCGCCCTCTCCCGGCATGTGCCCAAGCTCGCGGCCAGGTTGGCCAGCACATAGAGCGCAACCAACACGGCCAAACCCCAGCGCGCCGCACCCAAAAATGGAGCCAACGCGGTGAGCCCGATCAAGGTGGCCATGAAAGCCCCGGGGACCAGGTGGCGCACTGAGGCGGGCAGGCGGTGCTTCTGTATGACGCGCACTTTCCAGTAGCCGTATTGCATGTACTGCTTGAACAGATCGGCCAGCCTGGCGCGTGGTGCGTACCAGGAACGAATGGCGGGTGTTTGCCAGATTCGGCCGCCGCTGCGCACCAGGCGCAGGTTCAGCTCATCGTCCTGGTTGCGCACCAGTTCTTCATCAAACAGACCCAGGTCCAGCAGCGTTTGTTTGCGCCAGCACCCATACGTGACCGTGTCCACCCAGCCCGCGTACGCGGGGTCATGGAAGCGCGCGCCGCCCACCGCGAACGGTGAACGAAACGCCAGTGCGTTGGCACTTTGAAAGTAACCGTTGGTCTGAGTCAATGCCGGCCCGCCTACATTTTGCGCGCCGCTGTGGGCCAGCGCTTGCAGGCAGCACGCAACGTAGTCCTCGGCGTAGGTTGTGTGCATGTCCATGCGGACGATCACCTCAGAGCAAGCGGCAGCCACGGCAAGGTTCAACCCGGACGAAACGATCCTGCGCGGGTTGTCGATCACGCGAAGGCGCGGTTGTGAAGCCGCGAGCTGGTCGAGCAGGTGTCGCGTTCCGTCGTCGCTGTGGCCATCGGCGACGATGACTTCGAACTCGCCGCCGACGCCCTGTTGGGCCAGCATCGACTTCACTGCCGCTGCGACGTGCGCGTGTTCATTGCGACATGGCACGATGATGCTGACTTGCGGCGTCATGGCAGGCACTTGGCTCGTCATCTTGCAGGCTTGTCGGGGAACGTCAACGCGTCGAGCAGTGCGCGAGCATGCCGGGGCGGAAACTCCCAGAATCGCGTGGCTTGCACCTGGCTCGCCAACTCGTCCGGAAAGCGCTTGCGAATGGGGCGTGAAGGTACGCCCACGACAATTGTGTTGGGATCAACATCTGCCAAAACCACTGCGCCGGCGCCAACCACCGCACCCCGCCCAATGTGGACACCTTGGCGAATCACGGCGTTTGCGCCTATCCAGACATCGTCGCCAATGCGCGTGACCTGGCCATGCACGTTTTTCAGACTGATTCGCGGCGACGTGCTGCCCCACCACCAAGAATGCTCCATGCCACCGATCTTGACACCTGGTGCGACAGAGCAGTAATTGCCAACGATGGTTGCATTCATGAAGACACCCGACCCAAGGTACGTATAGGCGCCCACGGTGCTGTCAACCAGATTGCACCCGGACTCGATCCGACTCGAACTTGCAACGCGGCAGCGCTTGACGAGATACCAAGGCTGCCTCAGCAACCATGCAACCCGAAAGTACGCGGTAACCAGCAACGATCGCATCACAGCTCACTTCTGGGAGTTGGGGCGCTCAGCATCAAACCGTGCGCGCGCGACTTTGCCCGTTCGTCGGTTCGAGTATTTGGCAGCTTTACATGCGGTCGAAGCATCACTTCGCATTGCTGCAGTCGAGTCATGTTTTGTCGCTCTTCTTGTGAATGCCATGTTGGGCAAGCAATCGCGTCAACACCTGTGAAAGCGGCTCTTGGTGTTTGATCACCGCAACGCTTGGCGCGTTGGCTGTATTCACCAATGCCGATTCGAGCTCCCGCTTCGAGCCGAACTCGTCTACCGCAAGTCCCGTCGTCAACTGGGTCTGGAAGTACTCGGCTCCAAAGGCACTCGTGATGACTGACCGAACACCGAATTGCGCCGCCTCAATCACCGCACTGGAACTGTGAGTCATGTGGACGTCCGCGTGCGCAAGCAGCGCGAACAGTGGCAGATCGGTTGGGCCATCCAGCTCGTACGCCATGGGCAAACCCAGGCGGCTGCGGATCAGCTCTCGATCTTTGAGCATTGCCGGGTGCAGACGAACCCAGAAGTACAGCCGTGGATCCGGTTCGCCTAGCAACTCAACCAGTGGGTCAAGCTGTTCAGCATCGCTTAACCCGACCTGCAAGGTCACCAGCACGATTCGCCGGCCTTGTGCCGCTTGCTCCAGGTGCGCTGCTTGACTGCGCACATCTGCAAGCCCGGGCCACTGCATGCCCTGTCTCCAAAGGTACAGCCATTGGTCGCCGCCGGCCACTGCGGCATGCGACGTGCCGGCGCACCACTTTTCGATCACGTCCACCTCGTCGTGCGACCACACCCAGAATCGATCGGCCAGCAATTCGTGCAACTTCCCATCCGGCGGTTTTGGCCAGGCGGCATAGGCCGGATGATGAGGACCTTGAACGCCATGTTGAACGTCCACTGTCGGAATTGCCGCCTGCCGGCACGCGAGGATGAACGCCATGCCTTCCAGACCATAAAAATCGGACAGAAATGCGATCCGCGGACGATTTATCAAAAGACGGGTTTTGAAGGACGCTGCCACGGCATGCAGGCATGCACCGACCAGTTGAACCTGCGCAGGCACCAGCTCGGTTGCCTGAAGTCCTCTGCTATGTAGCCAATTGACCAGACCCACGCTCTCCGGCAGTTGCGCGGGCAAAGGACGAAGGCCTGCGCGGAGCGCACCAGCCAACTTTGCGCGGTCAACACCGGGTTGAACGGGAGTTGCAGCGAACATCATGGCGTGGTCATGCGGCTGCCCGCGCGTCCAGACCGCGCCTTTCAGACCCAGCGCCTGGGTCTGCGAAAGCAGCGGATCAACGAGCCGGTCAATCCAGGTGTCGCCCATGCAAATGTGCGAAACACCATCTGCCAAAAACAACACGTCGAGCGGAGCGTCGGTGTCAGAGCGTCGGCGGCGCTGGCCGGACTGCCGCGACTGTGCGTTCGGCCACTGACTCCGAAGTGCGCCGAGGAATTTCGTGGCGATGCCGCGCTCGGCCACGCGCGATGGGGCGACGTAGTGTCTTGCCCATTCGGCGAAGAACCAGCGCATCCGCACGAGCGGCCATATCGCTACACCACCAATCCGCCAGTCGCGAACCGGAAACCGCGCTTCGACTTCGCCCAGTAGCGCGATCAAGTCAGACGCCCGCGGTCTGTCTGGTGTTGCACTCATCGGCATCGACCCGAGGCCTGCGCACGCCGCCTGATGCGCATACTTGAAGCCAAACAGATCAAGGCCGAACTGCGAATGCACATGTCTGGGCCTACCTGCTCGCACCCAGCCATCGCAGCGGGCGTGTGCGTTGGGCCAGGTACCACACGCCAGCAACGAACAGCCCCTGGGTCGCCAACACCGCGCCGGCCACGCCGACGGTGCCGAAAAGAGGGCCTAACAGATGGATGAGCGCGACTTGGCACAGTGCGGCGCTACAAGTCACCACGGGGAGCGCAAGGGTCTTCTCGGCATAGAAGATGTGATTTGCGACAAGGAAGTAGATGCTGCCCACCGCTGCGGCCGGCGCCAAAAGCACGAGCACCGCCTCTGCCTGCGCATAACCTGACCCCAATACAAGCAGCACCAGAAAGTGGGCTCCTAGTGCCATGACGCCAGCGACGGCCAGCGCCAACGCAATCAAGCGCCAAGTGACGCGAACGATATCGGCGTCGGCCGCAGGCGTGCCCTCGGAGAGTCGCGCATAGAGCCACGGCACCCAGGCCTGGTTGAAGGCGATGGCCCCAAGCGTGATGATGGAGGCAACCTGTGCAGCACCAAAGTACTGACCTGCTGCCTGCTCGGAGATGTGCCGCGCGACATACAGCCGATCGTACCCAGCCATGATCGCCGCAGCAATTGAATGCGGCACCAGCGGCAGCCCGAATCGAAGCGCGCGATTGACAGATTCAAATGCGTCTCGCATCGACGTGCGCAGCTTGCCGGAAACGACGCCAGCGGCAATTGCTGCAACGATCGATCCGGCGACCAGTTGCCCCCACGCTCGGGCTTGCCACGACGGGTCAACTGCGAGCCATGCGAGTGTGGCCAGTGCGGTACCACCCGATACGGCGATCGACAGCATTCCGTAGCGCACTGCCTGGCCGGCACTCTGAAGATAGGTCAGGCAGACCTGGGTCACAAACTGCGCAGCGGCACAGAAGGCGGCGGCGACAAGCGCGACAGTGGGTACCTGCGCCAAGGAGGACAGCGCGCGGCCAAACACGGCAACGGCGGCAAGCAGCACGATCAATGTTCCTGCCATCACCACCCAGCAAGCGTTGACAGCTGGGCCGACGCCACGGCCGCTGTCGCCGTTGCGAAAGTAGGCCACCGAAACCAGCCCATGGGTGTTCAAGCCCACCAGAATGCTGGCGACGTTCACGGCAACCAAAAACGCGCCGACCTTGCCAAATTCCGCTGGCCCAAATTCGCGGGCAAGGTAGCCCAGGAGTGCGAAAGGGATGAGTCCATTCAGCGCAGACGCGCCGAGGTAGATTGAAGCTGTACCTGTTAGAGAACGCACGCTGGCGCCACCATCAAGTCTTGATCGCTTCGACGTAGATCGACATCTGCGGATGCGTCGAGTCGAACAAATCACTCTGCCGCAGCAGCGGGCTGACCGACTGACGGTAGCCAGAGCGATAGATCGTCTCAAAACCAGCCCGCCTCAACAGGCCCATGATCCGGTCATGCGTCCACCAGGAAATGTGGTTGCCAGGCCGCTGCGGCTTGAAGCTGCACAGCCTGGCCAGCTCGTCCATTACGCCTGGAAATCCGTGCCGGTCGATCAACCGCGAGACATCGGCCGCATTGAGCTTGACGGCGCTGGGCGATATGTCGTTCGGCGCAAGTTGGGACGCGACATGATGCAGCCACCTTTCTTCAAGGGGGACACTGGTAGCGGGAGCATGAAAGATGTGTTCGTACGAACCCGGCTGCACGTAATTGGCGTCCCAGTAAAACCAGTCTGCATCGCCAAGCCGCAGTGCACGAAAGTCGGTCTCGGCGTCCGGGCCGGTCGTAACGCGAAACACGCCACCAGTGCGCAACGCGCGGTAGGCCTGCTTGAACAAAACATCTACCGCATCGTACGAAACATGTTCAACCGTGTGCGAGGTGTAGATGATGTGTGCGCTGCCGTCGTCAATGGGCAACGGCTTCAACGCCATCAGGTCATGATGGCGCACAGCGGAATTCGCATTGCCATACCAATCGGAGACGAAATCAATGTTCGTCCAGTACGGATGAAAGAAGGAACCAGCCCCGACGTTGTAGAAGGGCTTGGTGTCCAGCAGCGAGCTGGGATAGAGACCCTGGTAGACAGACAGGCGATAGGGGTCACCAATTCGCACCACATCAACGCCCGACCTGCGCAGCCACTTTCGCGCCACCGTCTGAGCTTTTGCTCGCAAACTCATAGCCTCGAAACTGTCATTTGAATTGACGACGACTGGCGCCAACGCTTGAGCGAGTTGAACCCCGCTGCGCATGCTGGGCCAGGGCGTCGAAGTGCTTGGCCGAAATGCGCCCACAGCCCACCAGGGCAAACCGCAGTTTGCGTGGGTTGGACGTGGGCGTTTCGGGCATCGGTGTTTCGGGCTGTCAGCGGGGGCAAATTCTACGGGGAGCCCACGCCTAAAATCCCAGCAAATTCAACGAGTTGCCAATGACCACGCCAGCCCCCACCCAAGCCCCCACCCCAACCCCGCCCGCGCCGCCCGACGACAACCAGCTGATCCAGGAGCGCCGCGAAAAGCTCACCGCGCTGCGCGCCAAGGGCGTGGCCTTCCCCAACGACTTCAAGCCCAACGCCCACGCCGCCGACCTGCACCACCGCCATGGCCAGGTGCCCAACGATGAGCTTGAGCCGCAGGCGATTCAAGTGGCCGTGGCCGGGCGAATGATGCTCAAGCGCGTGATGGGCAAGGCCTGCTTTGCCACGCTGCAAGACGGCAGCGGGCGCATCCAGCTCTATGTGACGCAAGACGCCGTGGGGCCTGAAGCGCTGGCTGATTTCAAACATTGGGATCTGGGCGACATCGTCGCCTGCACGGGCACGCTGTTTCGCACCAAGACGGGTGAATTGAGCGTGAAGGCCGCCAGCGTGCGGCTGTTGACCAAGAGCCTGCGCCCGCTGCCAGACAAGTTTCATGGCATGCAAGACCAGGAACAGAAGTACCGCCAGCGCTATGTGGATTTGATTGCCGACGAGCAAACGCGCGCCCGCTTTGTGGCGCGCAGCAAGACGGTGAGTTCGATTCGCGGCTTCATGGTGGAACACGGCTTCCTGGAAGTCGAAACGCCGATGCTCCACCCCATTCCGGGCGGCGCGAATGCCAAGCCGTTCAAGACCCACCACAACGCGCTCGACCAGGAAATGTTCCTGCGCATCGCGCCCGAGCTGTATTTGAAGCGCCTGGTGGTGGGTGGCTTTGAGCGCGTGTTCGAGATCAACCGCAGCTTTCGCAATGAAGGCATTTCGGTGCGGCACAACCCCGAGTTCACGATGATGGAGTTCTACGCCGCCTACTGGAACTACCACGACCTGATGGACTACACCGAAGCTTTGCTGCGCCACGCTGCACGCGCGGCCACCGGCTCGGCCACGCTCACGTATGCGGGCAAGGCGGTGGATCTGGCCCAGCCCTTTGCCCGCATGACCACCTGCCAGGCCCTGGTGGCGCACGCCGGGCTAACGCTTGAGGAAACTGGCGATGCGGCGCTGCTGCGCCAGCGCATCCTGGCCGCGGGCGAAGAAGCGCCGGCCCACTGGACGCTGGCCGAACTTCAATTCGGCCTGTTCGAAGCCGTGGTGGAGCACCAGCTCTGGGCGCCCACGTTCATCATCGACTACCCGGTTGAAGTGTCGCCCCTGGCCCGCGCCAGCGATGCTGACCCCAGCGTCACCGAGCGCTTCGAACTTTTCATCACCGGGCGTGAATTCGCCAATGGCTTTTCAGAGCTGAACGACGCCGAAGACCAGGCCGCACGCTTCCAGGCCCAGGTGGCCAACAAGGAAGCGGGCGACGAGGAAGCGATGTACTACGACGCCGATTTCATTCGCGCACTGGAGTACGGCATGCCGCCCACCGGCGGCTGTGGCGTGGGGCTCGACCGGCTGGTGATGCTGCTGACCGATTCACCGAGCATCCGCGATGTCATCTTGTTTCCGGCGCTGCGCAAGGAAAGCTGACGCCAAGGTGCGGCGGCGCCAGCAAGACCTGAACATTGGCACGTGTGTCGGCAGCAAATAGAACTGTCCGGTTTGATAGCAAGTAGCTTGTCCGCTTTCTTGGATTGATTGTGCGCGGGCTGCAAGGTGGCGTAGGGCGTAG
>JAYUQE010000414.1:0-8663 GCA_043756905.1 Burkholderiales bacterium
CCGTCACCCAAGAGGTGAAGGTTCGCGTGGTCACAAAAGCCAAAGGTCATGCGGTGTTGCCTGCGGAGGTAAGCGGTCAACTGCCGTTTCTAGGTTGAATACGCCCAACCCGGCCGCCCTGCCGCGGCAGGTTGGCCCTGGCCACGCCGGCCTTCAGCCGCCGCGGCGGCGGTGCGGCGCTCGCTTCATTGCGCCAGCGGCGCGGTGATGTCATCAATACGCTGCATCACCTCGTTCGTTAACTTGTCCAACAGCGCCAGCGCGCCCAGGTTGGCCTGCAACTGCGCCAGGCTCGATGCGCCGGTGATCACCGAACTCACGCGCGGGTTCTTCGCCGCCCAGGCGATGGCCAGTTGCGCCAGGCTGGCGTTCAGCTCGGCGGCGATGGGTTCCAGGCGCGCCACGGCATCGTTCTTGTCGGCGTTAGACAAGCCTTCGCGCAAGAAGGCCATGCTGTCCAGCGCGGCGCGGCTGCCGGGCGGGATGCCGTGGCGGTATTTGCCGCTGAGCAGGCCGCTGGCCAGCGGGCTCCAGGTGGTCAGGCCCAGGCCGATGTCGTCATACAGCGGCGCGTATTCCTGCTCCACGCGAGCACGGTGGAACAGGTGGTACTGCGGCTGCTCGACCACCGGCTTGTGCAGGTGGTGCTTGTCGGCGATCTGCCAGGCCTGGTGGATGTCGGCCGCGCTCCATTCGCTGGTGCCCCAGTACAAGGCCTTGCCTTGTGTGATGAGGTCGCTCATGGCGCGCACGGTTTCTTCGATCGGCGTGTGCGGGTCGGGGCGGTGGCAGTAGATCAGGTCGATGTGCTCCAGGCCGAAGCGCTTGAGTGAACCGTCCACCGCCTGCATCAGGTACTTGCGGTTCAGCGTGTCCTTGCGGTTGACGCATTCGCCGCCGCGATCCAGCCCCCAGAAGTACTTTGACGACACCACATAGTTCAGGCGCGGCCAGGCCAGTTTCTTCAGCGCCTGGCCCATGATTTCTTCGCTGCGGCCCAGCGCGTAGGCCTCGGCGTTGTCGAAGAAGTTCACGCCGGCGTCGAAGGCGGCGGCCATCATCTCCACCGCGTCGCTCACCTTGACCTGGTTGTGATACGTGACCCACGAGCCCAGTGACAAGGCAGACAGGCGCAGGCCGCTGCGGCCCATTCGGCGGTAATGCATGGTGTGGACTCCTGATGCTGGACGCGCAGTATCAGGCCGCTCATCCGAGCCACCCACCAGGCCGCACGCCGTCAACCCGCCGCCAGCCAACCCGCCGTGTAGGCCTCTTCGAACACCGAATAGCCGGCCAGATCGGCATGCGCGAAACGGATGCGGCCGCGCTGTGCACGCAAGGCGGCTAAGGCCTGGTTTGAGCGCACGCCAGGCCGCGGCACGCTCATGGCGTGGCCGTGGCGCATCAAGGCCACATCCTGCAATTTGGCGGGCAGATCAGGGTGGGTGGGCGCCAGATCAGCCAGCACGCGCTGCGCCCAGGTGCTGGCCGGCTCGCTCAGCAGCGCGCCGCGTTGCTCGACGGGCAATGCCCAGTACGCCGTGAGCACCGTGGGGCCGGGCGCGCTGCGCAGGCTTTGATGCATGGCGTCCACATAGCCCAGGCCGCGGCTGTCGTGAATCACGTTGTCCCACGCCGGCTCGGCGCCCACACGTTGCAGCAGCGGTTCGCGCAGATGCAGGTTGGCCACCAGCCACGGCGCCCAGACCATGCCGGCCAGCGCGGTGGCCAACGCGGCGGCCAGGGCCAGCGGTGGGTCTTGCAGCACGCGCTGCGCCACGAACAAGGGCAGCGCCAGCACCACGCGCTGCGCGCGCCAGTCCTCCAGCTCGCCGTTGTGCTCATTGAACGCCAGCACCTGCACCTCGTGGCGCGCCTCGTTCACGCGCAGCACCACGCGGCCGCACAGCAGCCGCTCGCCCAGCGGCGCGGCCAGGGCCTGCGTCAACCAGGCGTTGCCCTGCGGCCAGGTGAGCACGGGTTCGCGCTGCGCGTCATCGGCCTCGGCGGCAAAACCATGGCGGCTGGCGAAGTAGTGCAGGCCGGCCCAGGCCGAGACGGTTTGCGCAGCGGCGCCGTAATCATCGCGGCAGCAGTAGTCCAGGTACCAACGCAGGCGCTCGTCGCGCAAGTCATGTTCCTCTAACCACTGCGTGAAGGTGACAGCGTCCAGCGCCGCATGGCCGGGGCCGAAGGGCACGCGCAGGCTGGGCACGGCAAAGCCGACATCGCGCCGCGCCTGCGCCACCAGGCCGGCAAAGCGCCGGTACTGCGCGGCCGTGGGCGAGCCCGCGGCGGCGGGCGGCAGCAGCCCTTCATGCCAGGCCCCTTCAAAGAACAAGCGCTCTTGCGGGCTGTGGCACAGGTGCTGCTCGTCATACACCGTGCGGCCGAACTTGCTGCGCGCCAGGCCCAGCTCGAACAGGAGTTGCTGCACCTCGCGCGCCGCCGCGCCGGGCAGCGGCAGGTAATGCGCGCCAAGCGGGCAGGCCATGCCGCCGAGTTGCGTGGCGCGGCTGTTGCCGCCGGCTTCGTCTTCCAGTTCAAGCACGCGCAGGTCATCGACCCCGGCCTGGCTGAACGCGCGCGCCGCAGCCAGGCCCGCCACGCCGGCGCCCAGCACCAGCACGTGCGCGCGCCTGGGCGGCGTTGCTGCGGTCAACGCCGTGGCGGTACTGGTGCGCAGGCGGTGCCCGCGTTCAGGCCCGGCGCCGAGCCAGCGCGCCGCAGCCACGGCATCTAACCTGGCGGTGCAGCCGGCAAGCTCCAACCCTGCCATGCCGGCCGCCGCGCCGAGCAATTGGCGCCGCCTCATGGCTGGGCCTTGCCCCATTCCTGCTCGAAGGTGTGCACCAGCACTTGGTTAGACAAGCGGTTCACCTCGGCTGGCACACGCGCCATGTCGGGCGCAAAGTGCAGCAAACCCGGCAGGCCCGCCAGCGTGAGGAAGCGCAAGCCCTCGGGCAGCGCGGGCGGCATGCGCCAGGGCCGGCGCGCGGCGATGATGAAGCCCCACTCGCCGAAGCTGGGCACGTGGGCGTGATAGGGCGTGACGGTCAAGCCTGCGGCTTCGAGCGTGGTGGCCACGGTCCAGAAACTCTGGCGCGCGATCAAGGGCGAGGTGGTCTGCACCACCAGGTAGCCGCCCGCGGCCAGGTGCTGATCCACCCGCTGGTAGAAGCTCAGCGTGTACAGCTTGCCCAGCGCAAAGTTGGTGGGGTCGGGGAAGTCGATGACGATGACATCGAAGTGTTCGCTGTTGCCTTCGAGCCAGGTGAAGGCATCGGCGTTGACGATGCGCAGGCGCGGCGAACGCAGCGCGTCAGCATTCAAGCGCCGCAGCAGCTCGTGCTGGCTGAACAGCCGCGTTATGTGCGGGTCCAGCTCGACCAGCGTGATGTGTTCAACACCCGGGTACTTCAAGACTTCGCGCACCGCCATGCCGTCACCCCCGCCCAGCACCAGCACGCGCTTGGGCGCGCCATGCGCGGCCAGGGCCGGGTGCACCAGGGCTTCGTGGTAGCGGTATTCGTCGCGCGAGTTGAATTGCAGGTTGCCGTTCAGGAATAGGCGCGTGCCCGCCGGCCCGTTGGTCACCACCACGCGCTGGTAGGGGCTGGTTTCGCGCAGCACCACAGCGTCGCCGTAGAAGCGGTCTTCGGCCCAGGTGCTCAGGGCGTCGGCCCCGAGCATGGCCGCGGCGAGCAGGGCGGCCACCACGGCGCAGGCCACGGCATGCGCGCGCCAGCGGCGCAAGTCGGCGCGGAACAGCCACAGCGCCCACACCGCCACCGCGGTGTTGAGCAGGCCGAAAAAGATGCCGGTGCGCACCAGGCCGAGCTGCGGCACGAACAGCAGCGGGAACGCCACCGCCACCAGCAAGGCGCCGAGGTAGTCGAACGTGAGCACCTGCGAGACCAGTTCCTTGAGCGCATACCGTTCGCTGAAATGGCGCTTGAGGATGCGCATGACCAGCGGAATTTCCAGCCCCACCAACACGCCCACCAGCCCCACCAGCGCATACAGCAAGACCCGGAACGCGCCGCCCGCCGCCGCCGGCAGCAGGCTGTGGGCGCTGAACAGCGCGGCCGGCATGAGCCCGCCGATCAGGCCCACCAACAACTCGATGCGCAGGAACTGCGCCACCAACTGGCGTTCGACAAACCGGCTGGCCCACGAGCCCACACCCATGGCGAACAGGTAAGCGCCGATGATGGTGGAGAACTGCAACACCGAGTCGCCCAGCAGATAACTGGCCAGTGCACCGGCGCAGAGTTCGTACACCAGCCCGCAGGCGGCGATGACGAACACCGACGCCAGCAGCGCCACCTCGGCAACGCTGACGGGCCCGGCGGTACCTTCTTCGCTGGGCGAGCTCAAGTCAGTGGATCGCGGCGGAGACGATCAAGCCGATCGCAATGCACAACGCCCCCACCACCACGGCCAGGGCCAGGTTTTGCTTGTCGACGATCTCGTCCCACAGCTTGTAGGGCGTGAACTTGTCGATGATGACGAAACAAATCCAGAAGATCAGCACGCCGATCAGGGCATACAAGACCGAGCCGAAGATCACGCCCGGCCTGAACCATTCCATTGCCATCATGTTGTTTGCTCCTGTTGGGTGAACTGAAGGCGGCGCTGCCGATTCACTTGTGGCCGCCGCCGCTTGGATAGCCGCCGAACCAGCCGCCGCCCGTGCGCACGCCGCCGCCCCGGCTCACGCACTGCTGGTATTCGCCGCTGGCCGCGCCGAACGTGGCGCGCAGTTGATCGCAATCGTCGCCGCTGCATTGAGCCAGCAAGATGATGAGCACCACCAGCACCACGAAGACGAAGATGCCCTTGCCCAGGGCGCCGCCGCCGCTGCTGAACAGATCGCTCACCGGCGCGGCGTCGCGCTGCAGGGCGGCGCGCTCGGCCGGTGGGATGTTGAAGGCATCGGCCACCTCGGCGGCGTTCAAGGTCTGGCCCAGCGACCAGGTGACCTCGTTCGTTGCCTGCTCGCGCGACAGCCGCTTGTGACTCGCCGGCCCGATGCCGTGATAGTCGCCCACGCGCAGGATTTCACCCACCTGCACGCGCCAGTAAAACTCGCCCAGCACCCAGGTGGTCTTGGCCAGGTAGCCTTCGTGGCGGGTGAAGGTGTCGCCCTGCCACAGCGCCTGGCTGCCGCGCTGCTCGGGCGCGCCGGTGAGCGGCCGCATCCAACTCCAGCCGTCTTGCGCATCGACCAGGAAGACGAAGCCCGCGGTGGTGTTGTACAGCAGGTACTCGCGCCAGAACTCGGTGTCGTCATCAGCCCCGCCTGGAATGTTGCAACGTTCCAGGTAACCCACCACCTGCCAGGGCACAGGCTCACCCTCACCCAGGGCCAGCCGGCCGCTGCGGCCCAGGCGCAGTTGCGGCTCCAGGCCGGCGGCGCCGGCGTTGTTTTGCGCCACATGGGCCAGCTCGGCGCCTGCGCCTTGGGCGATGTCCACCAGCGCATGGCACTGGCCGCAGACGATGGCTTGCGTGGTGCTCAAGCTCGGCACCAAGGCGTTGCCGCAGTTCGGGCAATTCAGGCTGCGGCCGGACAGCGTCTTTTCGCTGGCCTGGCGCAAGCCCTGCAGCGCCAGCGCCAACAGGGCCACGCTGGCGCCCACTGCCCAGCCCGGGCCGGGAGTTTGGCCAAAGTCCAGCGTGGCCACTGCGCCGTGCGCACCGCGCAAGTCGGCCACCTTGAAGGCCTGGCCCAGGCGCGGCGCCTGGGGCAGTTCGCCTTCGGCGGCGAGCAGGCTGACCTCGCTCAGCGACGCCACGTCCCAGGCCCGGCCGTCGGCCTGGCAACGTTGGCCGATGCTTAACTCATCAATGCGTGGCAAAGGCGCCGCGGGCACGGCGTCGAAGGCGAAGACGTAGGCGCCGTTGTCTTCGCTCAGCCAGCCGCTCTTGCCGTTGTCGAAACTCGCATGCCATTCGTTCCAGGTGCCGCCCGCGTACTGATATTGCAGCCTTCCGACCAACGTGAAGGCCAGGCCCTGGTGGCGGCCGCTGACGCCGAGTTGCAGCGGCGAATGGTCGTCGAACAATTCGGCGCTGACACCGATGCGGCGCAGCGCTTCGCCCTCGCGCAGCAGGGTGCTGCGGCAAAAGCTGCACACCGCACTGATGGAGGCAGCCGAGGCGAACTCGACCGCCGCGCCGCAGTTCGGGCAGGCCGCGCGCCAGGTGCGCTGGGCGGGGGGCGCGGTGGCCACTCGTGCGGGCTCGCGTGCGCTACGCGAGCTTCTTCAGCAGCTCGGCCTTCTTGGCGCTGAACTCCTCGTCACTGAGCACGCCCTTGGCTTTCAACTCGCCCAACTTTTCAAGCAAGCCCAGCACTTCATCGGGTTTGATGCCCGCAGCCGCGCCCTGCCCTTGCAGGCCCTGGCTCAACTGCTGCGCCAGCACCTGGCCCAGGGCCACACCGGCACCCAGGCCCATGGCATCGCCGGCGATGCCGCTGCCGCCGCCGCCCCCTTCGGTCATCTTGGGGATGGCTTGCGCGGTTTGATATTGCATGAACTTGCCCATGTCGTTGCCAACCATGCCCATGCCGATGCGCTGGTCGAGCACCTTTTGCAGCTCTTCGGGCAGCGACACGCTTTGCAGCGTCACCCCTTCCAGCGCCAGGCCCAGCGCGGCAAAGGCCGGCGCGGTGGCTTCTTGCAAGCGCTTGGCAAAGGCCACCTGGTTGGCCGCCAGGTCAAGAAAAGGGATGCCGGCGCCGGCCACGGCGTCGCTGATGTACTGCAGCATCAGGCCGCGCAGTTGACCATCGAGATCAGCCACGCTGTAGGTGTCGCGCGTGCCGCTGATCTGGGTGTGGAACAGCTTGGGGTCAGCCACGCGGTAGGTGTAGTTGCCGAAGGCGCGCACTCGCACGGCGCCGAAGTCCTTGTCGCGAATGGTCACCGGCTGCTGCGTGCCCCAGCGCTGGTCCACCTGCAAGCGCGTGCTGAAGAAGTAGACGTCGCTCTTGAACGGGCTTTGAAAGAGCTTGTCCCAGTTCTTCAGGTAGGTGAGCACCGGCAGGGTCTGGGTCGTGAGCTTGTGCAGGCCGGGGCCAAACTGGTCAGCCACCTGGCCTTCATTCACGAACAGGGCAAGCTGGCTTTCGCGCACGGTGAGCGCCGCGCCGTTCTGGATTTCATTGCCGGCCATGGGGTAACGCCAGGCCAGGGTGCCGTCCTGGCTTTCGGTCCACTCGATGACGTCGATGAATTGTTTCTTGATGAAATCCATCAGGGCCATGGCGTTGTCCTTGAAGACGAGGTGCGGCGAATAATACGGGTTGTCTTCCTGCAACGAGCGAGTAGAGATGAGCACTCAGCCCCTGCGCATGGCCGTGGTGGGCGCCGGCCCGGTGGGCCTGGCGCTGGCCGTGCATGCGGCGCATCAATTGCCGCAGGCGCAGGTGACGCTGTTCGATGCGCGTGCCCTGGATGCCGACTTGCAGCAAGACAGCCGCACCCTGGCACTGGCCCTGGGCAGTGTGCACTTGCTGCAGCGCTTGCAGGCCTGGCCGCAGGCCGCGGCGCAAGTGATCAGCGAGGTGCATGTGTCGCAGGCGCCGCCCACGCTGTACCCACGTTGGGCGCGCCCCGAAGTTTGGCTGCGCGCCGGCGACCTGGGTGTGCCGATGCTCGGCGCCGTGCTGCGCTATGCCGATTTGCTCGGGCCCTTGCAGCAGGCCTGGCTGGCGGCACAGCGTGGTGAGCCGCAGCGTTTGCGCAGCGCGTTCGGCACCACGGTGGCGGGCTTCAGCCAACGCGCCGGGCGCGTTCAGCTCGACGCCGGCGTGACCGAGGAGTTCGACCTGTGCGTGCTGGCCGAGGGCGGTGTGTTGGCGCAGCAGGCGCGCAAGGCGATCCGCCACGACTACGGGCAAACGGCATGGGTGGGCAATGTTGAATTGAGCGGCGCCGCGCCCGGGCGGACCATCGAGCGCTTCACGCGCCACGGCCCAGTGGCCTTGCTGCCGCTGCCACCCGCTCCAGGTGCGGCGGGCCGCGCTGCGCTGGTGTGGTGCGTGCAAAGCGCCAGCGACCCGGTGCGCGAACTGACCGACGCGCAGCGCATCGTGGTGTTGAATCAGTTGCTGGATGAGACGGCCGGGCGCGTCACTGCCATCGGGCCGTTGAAGGCGTTTGCACTGAGCCTGAACGCGCAAGCCAGCCTGGTGGACGCACGCCAGGTGCGCATCGGCAACGCGGCGCAAACCTTGCATCCCGTGGCCGGCCAGGGCTTGAACCTGGGCCTGCGCGACGCCGTGGCGCTGGTGGCGGCGCTGCGCGGGCACAGCGATGTGGACGCCGCCTTGCGCCGCGTGGCCTGGGCGCGTGCCGGCGATCGCGCCGGCATGATCCTGGCCACCGACTTCCTCGCCCGCAGCTTCACCTGGCCGTGGCCTGGCCTGGGCACGGCGCGCGGCCTCGGGCTGGCCGCCTTGCAGGCTGCCACGCCGCTGAAGAACGCCTTGGCCAGGCAGATGATGTTCGGGCGGCGCTGAGCCGGGCCGGCGAGGCTGAGAGCCTTTGAACAAATCCAGCACACCCGCTCGGCCGCCCCAGCCGGCGCCGCTCGTCGTTGCAAATGCTCGCCATAGCCCGAGCTATGGCTGTGCTTTGCGCCTAGATCGA
>JAYUQE010000415.1:0-3167 GCA_043756905.1 Burkholderiales bacterium
GGGATGTGCACGATGTGCGTGCGGGTCTGCATCTTGAACAGCTCGGCGGCCAGGTGGTTCAGCGTGCCCAGGCCGGCGGAGGACACGTTCAGCGAGCCCGGCTTCTTGCGCGCCAGGGCGATGAATTCGGCGATGTTGTTGACCGGCAGGCTGGCCGGCACGGCGAACACCAGCGGGAAGCTCAGGAGGCGCGAGATCGGCGTGAAGTCGCTCAGCGTATACGGCAGCTGCGGATAGACCAGCGGGTTCGTGACATGCGAGTCGAACACCAGCATCAATTGGTTCACGTCACCCGCGGCGCGGGCCACGCCGGTGGCCGCGATCGAGCCCGAGGCGCCGGGGCGGTTCTCGACCACCACCGTCTGCTTGAGCGTGCGCGGCAGGTGTTCGGCGATCAACCGCCCGGCCAGATCGACCGAGCCACCGGGCGGCACCGGCACGATCAGGTGCAGCGGGCTGGCGCTGGCGCTGGCCTGCGCCAACGCCGTCGCCGGCAGCGACGCAGTCATGCCCAACGCGCCGGCGCGAGCCAGCCACTGTCTGCGGTCCATCATGGGCCTTTCGTTTCTTGCGGTGGACGGGAGTGTGCCTCAGCCCGCGGCGCGGGGTGCGACCGCAGCACCCTGGACGCCGTACCGCTGCAGGGCCTCGGCGACAAAGCCCGAGGCCTTCATCTCCTCGATGAAATCTCTGAGCCACGCCTGCGCCGCAACCCGGCCCTTGGGCACGCCCATGGCCTGCTCGATGATCATGAAGCGCCCGGGCAGCAGTCGCACGCCGCCGACTCGCGCGGCGTCGGCCTCCAGCTGCTGCTTCACGCCGGCGGCGACGTCCATGCCCTGCGCCAGGAACTGGTCAGTGACCTCGGGCGAGGTCGGGGCACGCACCAGCGTGGCCGACTTGAGTTCACGTGCGAGGAACAGGTCGTAGGCGCTGCCGCGCCCGACCACGACGCGAGTGCCGGCGCGGTCAACCTCCTCGTTGCGCCGCAGCGGCGAGTCCTGGCGCACCAGGTACGCGCCTTCGATGATCACGTACGGCGACGTGTACTCCATGTCGGCGGCGCGCACCGGGTCGATGGCGACGAAGGCCAGGTCAACCTGGCTGGCCTTGACGGCCTGCACCACATTGCCCGCCGACGCGAACGGCATCAGTTCAATGGGCAGGCCAAGACGGCGCGCGGCCTCGCGCGCCAGGTCGACGGACACGCCGCGCGGCGCACCGTCCGCGCCGCGGGTGGCCAGGATCGGGTTGCCGAAGTTGATGGCGGCGCGCAGCTTGCCCGTGGCGCCCAACTCTGCAATGGCGGCCGCAGGCGGGCGCGCCGCGCTCGAGGCGCAGCCGGCCACCAGCAACGCGCCCGCCGCACAGAGCGAGCGGCGCTGGACGGCGATGGCCGGCAAAGGCAAGGTGGAACCGGGTTGCTTCATGGTCTCTCCAGGACGGGATGAATCACGTCGCGCTCACTCGGTCTTCACGCCGGCATCCTTGACCAGCTTGGCCCAGAAGCGGTTGTCGTCGTTGAGGAAGGCAGCAAAGTCTTCGGGCGACTTCGACAGGCTCACCTCCGTGCCCTCGCGCGCCAGCGTGGCCTTGACGTCGGCGCGTTGCATCACTTGTTGCGCGGCATCGAAGAGTTTCTTCATCACCTCGGGCGGCGTGCCCACGGGCACGAAGAAGCCGTACCAGAACGACATGCTGTAGTCGGGCAAGCCGGCCTCGATGGTGCCCGGCACGTCGGGCACCAGGGGCGTGCGGTTCGGGCTCGTCACGAACAGGGCCTTGAGGCGCCCGGCCTGCACCATGGGCAGTACCGAGGGCGGTGTGCCGAAGGTCAGGTGCGCATCGCCGGCCACCACCGCCTGGATCGCCGGGGCGCCGCCCTTGTAGGGGATGTGCACCATTTCCACGCCGGCCACCTTGCTGAAGTGCGCCGCGCCCAGGTGCGGCGCCGAGCCGTTGCCGCTGCTGGTGTAGTTCAGGAAACCCGGCTTGGCCTTGGCGGTGGCGATCAGCTCCCGCAGCGTGTTGATGCCTGCACCGGGGTGGACTGCCACCACCAGCGGCGAAGTCGTCACGCGCGTGACAGGCACCAGGTCCTTGGCGCTGTAGCTGAGCTTGGGGTTGAGCGCAGGATTCACCGAGATGCTGCTCGGGCTGGCGATCAGCAGCGTGTAGCCGTCGGCGGGCGCCTTGGCCACGAAGTCGGCCGCCAGGCTGCTGCCGGCGCCGGCGCGGTTCTCGACCACGATGCTCTGCCCCAGCACGCGCGCCAGCGGATCGGCGATGGTGCGCGCCACGAGGTCGGCCGCGCCTCCCGGCGCAAAGCCGATGACCAGGCGAATGGGCTTGGCCGGCCAGGCCGGTTGGGCCAGTGCAGCGGCGCCGCTGCCGAGCAGCCCCAGCATTCCCACGACAGAAGTGGCCAGGAGCGTGCGGCGGGCGCGGCGCACGGGTTGCTTGTCGAGATCGGGGTGCATGAAGTCTCCGGGAGTGAAGGCTGAGTGGATTCCAGTTTTCCATGCCGCCGAAGCGGCACCTGCTACGCATGAACTGCTGGGGCCAAGCAGCCGCCGCGGATCCGGCTTTGCCGGTCCGCCAGCGGCGCCCCCTTGAGGGGGAGCGGCGAAGCCGCTTCGGGGGTGGTTCACATCAGTCGCTGATCTTTAACACGATCTTGCCCAGGTGCTGGTTGGTCTGCATGTAGGCCTGCGCGGCCTCGAGCTGATTGAACGGGAACACTCGGTCCACCAGCGGGCGGATGCGGCCGTCGGCGATCGCCGGCAGCAGCTCGGCCACGAACGCGGGCACGCCCGCGGCACGCTGGTCGGCACTGCGCATCTTGTTGGACACGCCGAACAACGTGAGCCGCTTGACGTGCAGCGCCTGGATGTCGATCTCAGCCTTGAGCGTCTGGTCGACGTAGCCCACGGTAGCCAGCCGCCCTTCGAAGGCCAAGGTGCGGACGCACTCGGCGAAGACGCTGCCGCCCACGGTGTTGACAACCAGATCGGTGCCGTGGCCGGCGGTGGCCTCCATCACCGCGGCCGCGAAATCGGGCGCGCGGGTCGGGATCGCGACATCCAGGCCGAGCGCCTGCAGCCGCGCCAGCTTATCGGGCGAGCCTGAGGTGCCGATCACGCGCGCACCCAGCGCCTTGCCCACCT
>JAYUQE010000416.1:0-3163 GCA_043756905.1 Burkholderiales bacterium
ACTGGCGCATCGGCTGCACACCTTCGGCGCGCGCATCGAACGCCTGGTTGAAGCGTTCACCGTGATCGCCATCGGCATCGCCTTGTTCGTGACGCCGCCGACCTGGCCGATGCTGTGGTTCGCCCTGGCCTTGCTGATGGTGGCGCGGCCGTTGTCGGTGTTCACGGTCGTTCGGCCGGCTGCGTTGCCGGCGCACCAGCGCCAGTTGCTGGCCTGGTTCGGCATTCGCGGCGTCGGCTCGCTGTACTACTTGGCTTACGCCATGCAGCACGGCGTGGCGGGCGAAATGGCCGCACAGATTTTGGGCGTGGTGATGACGGTGCTGGCCGCGTCGATCGTGCTGCATGGCTTGTCGGTCACGCAGATGATGGACGCCTACCAGCGGCGCCGCCGCCACTGAGCGCCCCAGGGGCGGGCCCGCCCGGCCCACCCCACGTGGGGGGCCATGCAAAGTGGCAAGCCACACTTGCTTGCGAACCGGCGGGCCCCTCAACGCCCCGTGATGGCGGCATGGTGGCGCGACGGCTGGGCGTTGTTGCCATCGCGCGGCTCCCGGATCACGCTGACCTGGCCATCGGCTTCCATGCGTGCAACCTTCACATCGGCCAACTTGTCCACGCCTTGCTCGCGCAGGCAGGCCAGCAGCTCCTGGGTGGTGATGAACTCCTGGCGCATGTTGCGGCGCTGCAGCCGGCCGCGGCGCACCAGCACCAGTGGTGCCGGCTCGGAGAAGCGCCGCACCGCGGCGAAGTGAAAGCTCGCCACATCCAACGCCCAGCTCCAGCCGGCAATGGTGACCACCAGCATGGCGCCTTCGGCGATCGTCTGATAACCGCCGGACATTGCGTTTTGCGACGCGTCGGCAATCAACACCAGCAGCAGGATGTCGCCAATGCCCAGCGCACCCGCGTCGCGGCGCAAGACGAAGCGAAACAGCAGGAACAAGAACCAATACATCACGCTGCCACGCAGCACGATTTCAAGCGGGTGCAGCCCGAAACTGAATAACTCGCCAAGCTCAGGCATGGGCCGCTCCGGATGAGTAAAAGGGGTATGGCCTTGCAGCGGCACACGGCGTGCCGCGGCCGCTGCGCCGCCAGACTGGCAACGCAGCGGCACTTCTTGCGGCAAGAAAGGGAGTTCGCAACGAGACAAGGCCCGCAGGGCCGCGGTTCGATGTGCAGCACGACAGATGGCTCACCCCGCTCGGCGCTACACGCTGACGAGACGCCTGTTGCGATGCTGTGATGATTTCGCCGGATACAAGGCTTGCTTCGAGTTGGGGGTGACCGAGGCGGGTTGCCTGGCGCATGCGCGGCGCAAGCTCCATCAGCCGTGGGTCAACCCTCAAAGCAGCATGGGTGAGCAGGCGTTGACGTTCTTCGGCGAGCTCTATGAAGTCGAACGCGAAGTGTGTGAACTCAACCCGATGAGCGCCGATGCACCCGGCAAGAACGATCACGCAAGGTGGCCCACGCGCTGCTCCTGTGGCTGGCCACGCAGAGCCAAAAGGTAGCCGATGGTTCGGCCACAGCGAAGGCCATCGACCACAGCTTGAAGCGCCGGCAGGCGCTGACTCGCTTCATCGACGCTGGCGAGCTGCCGGCGGATGACAACTGGGTGGAAAGCCAAATCAGGCCCATTGCCATCGGGCGATCAAACTGGCTGTTCGCAGGCTCACTACGCGCCGGCCAGCGAGCTGCAGCCATCATGAGTCTGGCGCATTCGGCACGCATCAACGGGCACAAGCCGCCACGCCTATCTGAAGGACGTGCCTGAACGCTTGCCTACTCAGCCGGCCAGCCGCATTGGAGACTTCCTGCCACATCGTTGGATGCCCGTGCGGGCAACAAGGCAGCGACGATGTGATGCCGGTTGGCGGCTGCTCGTGCGCTCGAGCTGACGGAGATTGGTGGGCCCTGAAGGATTCGAACCTTCGACCAACGGATTAAGAGTCCGCTGCTCTACCAACTGAGCTAAGGACCCGCTCGATGTGCTCGAGTGGTAGGACGTGCAGGATTCGAACCTGCGACCAACGGATTAAAAGTCCGCTGCTCTACCAACTGAGCTAACGTCCCGCAGGTAGAGAAAAAAATTATAGCTTAGCGATGGCACTGCCCTGGCTTGGCGCCAGGCATTGTTCAAGCAACGCCGCCGCCGCCGCCATGCCGAAGCTGGCGGTGACCATCACGCTGGAGCCGTAGCCGTGGCAGTTCAAGCTGCCGTCGCTGGCGCACTCATCGCCGTTCGTTGCATCAGGCACCGGCCGAACCACGCTTTCACGCGACCACACGCAGCGCACCCCGATGCTGCCGGCGCGCGGTGCGCCGTGTTCGCGACGCAAGCGCTGGCGCAGGCTGGCCAGCAGCGGGTCGTGCGTGACCGCACTCAGATCATTAACTGCCAGGCCCAGGGGCGAGCGTTTGCCACCCGCCGCGCCGACGCAGACGAAGGCTTGCTGTTCGTGCCGGGCCCAGGCCGCCAGGGCCACCTTGGCACGCACCTGGTCGCAAGCGTCGATCAGGCCGGCCACGGCCACGGGCAGCAGGCCGGGCCAGTTCGCGGCTTCGACGAAGGCTTCCACCGCGTGCACATCGCAGCCGGGGTGGATGGCCAGGATACGGTCGTGCAGCGCCTGCACCTTGGCCTGGCCCAGCGTGGCGCTGGTGGCTTGCACCTGGCGGTTAACGTTCGACTCGGAAACCTGATCCAGGTCGATCAGCACCAGCCCGGCCACGCCGCAGCGCGCCAGCGCTTCAGCCGCCCACGAGCCCACGCCGCCCAGGCCCACCACGGCCACGCGCAGTTGGCGCAGGCGCGCATACGCCGCGTCTCCGTACAACCGGCGCAGGCCGCCAAAGCGGCGTTCCAGGTCAGCGCCCAGTTCGGGCACGGCGGCGTTCACGCTGTGCGCTCGACGCGCCAGACTTGATAGCGCAGCCCGAGCACCGCCCCGCCGATGATGCCGGCCAGGGCGATGAAGCTGCCCAGGGCCAGCGTGGACAGACCGCTCAAGCCCTGGCCGATGGTGCAGCCCATGGCGGTGACGCCGCCCACCCCCATCAAGACCGCGCCCACCAGGTGCTTGGCGGTGTCTTCGGTGCCGGCGAAGCCTTCGAAGCGAAACGTGCGCGTGGCCAGGGCGACGATGGCCGCACCCACG
>JAYUQE010000417.1:0-3160 GCA_043756905.1 Burkholderiales bacterium
TGCCGAATACCGCGAGTACCAGAAACACGGTCTTGATGCCCAGGGCCAGCGTGATGTTCTGCCACAGCACAGTATGTGTGAACCGCGACAGGCGCACCGTTTCGGCGATGCGGCGCAGGTCGTCGTTCATCACCACCACATCGGCGGCTTCCATCGCGGTGTCGGTGCCGGCCGCGCCCATCGCCACGCCGATGTCGGCTTGCGCCAGCGCCGGCGCGTCGTTGATGCCGTCGCCCGTCATGGCAGTGGCGCCGTAGCGGGCTTGCATGGCCTTGATGGCCGCGAGCTTGTCGTCGGGCAACAGGTTGCCGCGTGCCTCGGCAATACCGGCTTCGTGCGCAATGGCGGTGGCGGTGGCCTGGTTGTCGCCGGTCAACATCACGGGCGTGATGCCCAGTGCCTTCAGTTCGGCCACGGCTTCGCGCGATGACGGCTTGATGGTGTCAGCCACCGCGAACAGCGCCAGCACCCCTGCCGGCGCGGCCAGCATCGTGACCGTTCGGCCGGCTTCCTCCAGAGTCTTCAAGCGGGCTTCAAGCGCTGGCGTGCACTGCCTCCGCTCTTCCATCAGGCGGTGGTTGCCCAGCGCGTAGGCGCAGCCGTCGATCTGCGCCTGCACCCCGCGGCCGGCCAAGGCCTTGAAGTCACTGACCGCCAGCGTTGGCGCTGCCAGCCCCTGCGCGATGGCGCGCGAGACCGGGTGGTCGGACTGCCCCGCCAATGCGGCCGCCACGGCCTCGGCCAGCGCGCGATCCGCCTGGGGATCCACCATGTCCCAGCTCAGCAGTTTGGGCTTGCCTGCGGTGACGGTGCCGGTCTTGTCGAGCGCAATGGCCTTGAGCTTGCGCGCGCCTTCAAGGTACACACCGCCCTTGATGAGGATGCCGCGCCGCGCCGCCGCCGCCAAGCCACTGACCACCGTCACCGGGGTTGAAATCACCAGTGCACAAGGGCAGGCAATGACCAGCAGCACCAGCGTCTTGTAGATCGCTTGCAGCCACGTCCAGTCGAACCACCACGGCCCAAGCAATGCCACGGCCAGCGCGAACACGAAGACGCCGGGCGTGTAGACCGCCGCGAAGCGGTCGACGAAACCTTGAGTCGGCGCGCGCGTGGCCTGCGCTTGTTCAACCGCGTGGATGATGCGCGCCAGCGTCGAGTTCGACGCCGCCGCGGTGACCGTGATTTCGAGCCTGCCGGTCTCGTTGATGGTGCCGGCGAAAACCGGGTCGCCCACCGCCTTGTCCACCGGGATGCTCTCGCCGGTGACCGGCGCCTGGTTGACGGCCGAGCTGCCGGCGGCCACCACGCCGTCCATCGGCACCCGCTCGCCCGGGCGCACGCGCAGCAGCGCACGCAGCGGCACAGCGGCAACGGGCACGTCGAGCCACGAGCCGTCGGCCTGGCGCACGGCGGCCACTTCAGGCGCCAGATCCAGCAAACCCTTGATCGCGTTGCGGGCGCGGTCCACGGCCTTGGCCTCGATGGCCTCGGCAATCGCGTACAGGGCCATCACCATGGCGGCTTCGGGCCACTGGCCAATGGCAAAGGCGCCGGTCACGGCCACTGTCATCAAGGCATTGATGTTCAGGCGGCCATGGCGCAGTGCGATGAGCCCCTTTTTGTACACGTCAAAGCCCGCTGCCCAGATTGCCGCCGCAGCCACGGCCAGCCCGAAGCCTTGCCAGGCAGGTGCGTCGGGGGCAAGGAAAGCCAACGCCTCGGCAGCGATGGCCAGCCCCAACGCCAGGCCCAGGCGCATGAGACGGCCACCGCCTGTTGCGTGGTCATGGTCATCGTGAAGCCCGCCTGGCGCGGCCACGGCCGAAGCGGCGGGCGCCAGCGTTTCAGCCAGCGGCTGCGGGTCGAACCCGCACTGGCGCATCGCCGTCAGCGCCAGTTCGATGGCCGGGGCGGGGGCATCCAGCGTCACGGTGCGCTGGCCGAGGTTGAAGCTGATTGACCGGACGCCGGCAATGCCCACGACCGCGCGCCGGATTTCAGCTTCCTCGACCGCGCAGTCCATGCTCGCCACCCGCAAGCGCACCGGCACATCGCTGGCAGCAGTGGCCGGCCTTGGGGCACTCACTCCGCGCTGCGCCTGAGCGTCTCGACCACCGGCGTGCGCAGCACCTGGCGCAGGCTGAACCAGCCTGCAGCCAGTGCCAGCACGGCGCCGGCCACGGCGCCGGCCAGCGGCACCCACAGCGGCGGCGCCCAGACAAACTCGAACGCCCAGCGCGCCAGCGCCCAGCCTACTGCCAGGGCGGCCAGGCTGGCCAGCACGCCGGCCAGGGCGCCCACGCCCAACAGTTCAGTGCGCTGCACCTGAGCCAGCAGCTTGGAACTGGCGCCCAGCGCACGCATCAAGGCAAATTCGCGCGCGCGGGCCTCGCGCGTGGCACTCACCGCCGCCACCAGCACCACCAGGCCGGTGGCCAGGGTGAAGGCGAACAGGAACTCCACCGCGCGGATCACCTGGTCGAGCACGCGCTGCACCTGCGCCACCGAGGCCGAGACATCGACATTGGTGAGGTTGGGGAATTCGCGGCTGAGCGCGTTGTCAAAACCCGGCGCGGCCGCCGCGCCAGCAGGCGCACGGAAGGCGCTGATATAACTGCGCGGTGCATCGGGCATGCTGGCCAGCGGGAACATGACGAAGAAGTTCACCCGCATCGAGCCCCAATCCACCTTGCGCAAGCTGGTCACCCGCCCTTGCAAGGTGTGGCCGCCGGCGTCGAAGCGCAGGCGGTCACCCAGCTTGATGCCCAGCGACTTGGCCAGGCCTTCCTCCACGCTCAGGGCATCGGCCTGCCCGGGCTGCCAGGCCCCAGCCACCACCTGGTTGTGGTAGGGCAAGGCCAGGCCGTGGCTCAGGTTGAATTCGCGCTCGACGCTGCGCCGGGCGCGTTCATCGGGCAGGCTTTGTGGGTTGATGGCTTGCTCGTTGATCGCCACCAGGCGGCCACGGATCATGGGAAAGAAGTCGAACCTGGCCACACCGGCGTTGGCCAGCGCAGCGCGAAATGCGGTGGCCTGTTCGGGTTGGATGTTGATGACGAAGCGGTTGGGGGCGTCGGCCGGCGTGGCCTTGCGCCAACTGTCGACCAAGTCGGTGCGCAGCAGCACCAGCAGGATCAGCGCCATCAAACCCACCGCC
>JAYUQE010000418.1:0-3157 GCA_043756905.1 Burkholderiales bacterium
GATGCGTCGGTGGCCTATGCCAAGGAACGCAAGCAGTTCAAGCAGGCCATTGCGGAGTTCCAGGGCATTCAGTTCATGCTGGCCGACATGGTGATGAACATCGAGGCTGCGCGTGCGCTGGTGTACGAATGCGCCCGCGCGGGGGATGAAGCCGACTGGAAGCGCCTGAACGTGCTGGCCAGCATGGCCAAGTGTTTTGGCTCTGACATGGCGATGAAGGTGACGACCGACGCGGTGCAGATTTTCGGCGGCTATGGCTACACGCAAGACTACCCGGTAGAGCGCTGGATGCGCGACGCCAAGCTGGCGCAGATCTTTGAAGGCACGAATCAGATACAACGCATGGTGATCGCGCGCGAGCTGTTGAAGTAGTGCCGAAGTAGCGCGTGGCCCATTCACCTGCCAAAAGGAGACCCGTCTTGAAGCACCTGTTTGCCACCTTGTTGTTGCTGCCCGCGCTGATGAACACGTCAGCGCTGGCGCAAGGCTTTCCCAGCCGCGCCATCCAGATGCTGGTGCCGTACCCGGCCGGCGGCACCACCGACGTGATGGCGCGTGCGCTGCAAGAGCCGCTGCAAAAGGCGCTTGGGCAGACCGTCCTGATCGAGAACAAATCCGGCGCGTCGGGTGTGCTGGCCGCGCGCGAGGTGGCGCGGGCCAAGCCCGATGGGCACTCGCTGCTGTTCATCAACAGCGGCATCGTCGCCGTGACGCCGCATGTGCAGAAAGATGCGGGCTTCGATGGCGTGAAGGACTTCGCCCCCGTGGCCCTGGCCACCATGGCGCCGCTGTTCCTGGTGGTGCCCGGCAACCTGCCGGTGACAGACCTGCGCAGCTACATCGATTACATGAAGAAGCAAGCCACGCCGCAGGCCTATGCCACCGCCGGCGTGGGCTCATTCGGCCACCTGGCCAGCGAACTGTTCCTGAAGGCCGCGGGCCTGACGATGACGCACATTCCCTATCGCGGCCAGGCGCCCAGCACCAACGCGGTGTTGGCCGGCGAAGTGGTGCTGCTCATCACCAGCATGTCGGGCGCCATGAAGGGCGCCGTGGATGCGGGCAAGCTCAAGCTGTTGGGCATCACCTCTGCAACGCCGTCAGCGCAGATGCCCGGCGTGCCCACGGTGGGCAGTGTGCTGCCGGGCTATGTGGCCGAAACCTGGTTCGGCTGGGTCACCACAGCGGGCACGCCGCCCGAGGTGCTGAACAAACTTAACAGCGAGATCAACGCGATCCTGGCCACGAAGGAGATTCAAGACAAGATGGCCGCGCTGGGCCAGCAGGTGCGCACCCTGACGCCGGCACAACTGGGCACGCTGATCGCCGAAGACTCCGCCCGCTGGGGCGCCGTGGTGCGCGAGAACAACATCAGTGCGCAATGATGTTTTGCCAGCCGCATTCATAACGTTCCACATCACCATGAAGGTTTATCCATGAGCCGCTACGCCAGCTACCAGCACCTGCAAGTCGAGGTGGCCAACAAGGTGGCCACCGTCACCATCAACCGGCCCGAGGCGCGCAACGCCATCAACCAGCGCATGATCCGCGAGCTGCGCACCATCTGGGACGATGTGTCGGACGACATGAGCGTCAACGTCATCCTGCTCACCGGCGCGGGCAAGTACTTCAGCGTGGGCGGTGACGTGAAGATGATGAGCGAGCGCCCGGGTGGCGACGTGCTGGAAGAGGGCGAGGTGCACGACCCCATGATCAGCCGCCGCCTGGTGACGCGCCAGCTTGATTGCGACAAGCCCATCGTCTGCGCCATCAACGGCGATTGCGTGGGCCTGGCCGCCACCCATGCGCTGCTGTGCGACATCACCGTGATGAGCGAAGACGCGCGCATCGGCGACAGCCATGTCAACAAGGCCGGCTTGGTGGCCGGCGACGGCGGCACGGTGATCTGGCCGCTGCTGGTGGGCGTGAACAAGGCCAAGGAATTCTTGATGCGCGGCACGCTGCTCAAGGGCGCCGAAGCCGAACGCATCGGCCTGGTGAACCACTGCGTGCCCGCGGCCGAGGTGTTAACCAAAGCGCGGGCCATTGCGCAAGAGCTGGCCGATGGGCCGACCTGGGCGATCCGCTGGACCAAGCTGTCGATCAACCAGATCGTGAAGGAGCGCGTCAATCATCTGCTTGAGGCCTCGATGGCACTGGAGCAGGTGACCTTTGCGACAGCCGATCACAAGGAAGCCACGCTGTCGTTCAAGGAAAAGCGCAAGCCGAAGTTCACCGGCGGTTGAGGGCCTGCCGTTGCGGCATTGGGTGGCGGGGCACGCCAGGCGTGCTCGGCGGCCTGCGGGATGTGCAGAATCACAGCCCTTGCCACCAGGAGCCCCGACATGTTGAACCCGCTTCGCACTTGCCCTGCCTCGTTCGCACGCCGCCAACTGATGCTGGGGGCTGCTGCCACGCTGGCTGGCAGCAGCCTGGCCGGTGCCGCCCAAGCTCAAAGCACCTGGCCCAACCGGCCGGTGCGCCTGGTGGTGCCCTTTCCACCGGGCGGCCTGACCGATGCCTATGCGCGCCAATATGGCGAGTTCCTGTCGCGCAAGTTTGGCCAATCATTTGTGGTGGACAACAAGACCGGCGCCGGTGGCACGCTGGGCATTGGCGAAGTGGCCAAGGCGGCGCCCGACGGCTACACCTTTGTGCTCAGCACCAGCGGCTCGTTCTGGCAAAGCCGCGTGCTGTACCGCAAGCTGCCGTTTGATGCCGACAAAGACCTCACCCCCATCGCCCTGTTTCCCAGCGGCGCGCTGCTGCTCGCAGTGCCGGCCAGCCTGCCCGTGAAGAACGTGCGCGAGCTGCTCGACTATTCGCGCAAGAACACGGTGAACATGGGCTCCTACGCGGCGGGGGCCTGGCCGCACATGATTGCTGACACCTGGAACCAGACCGAAAATTTGCAGATCGTCACCGCCAACTACCGCGGCGAAGTGCCGATGTGGGTGGACGTGGCATCGGGCCTGGTGCAAATGGCCGTGGGCAGCGCGCAGGGCGTGTTGCCCCATGTGCAGCGTGGCGCGGTGCGGCCCATCGCGGCCACCGGCGCCAGCCGCAGCCCGCGCTTTCCGGATGTGCCCACTTTCGCGGAACAGGGCATGACGCACCCGGTGTTCACGCTTGAAGGCCATTTGCCAATCTGCGCGCC
>JAYUQE010000419.1:0-24541 GCA_043756905.1 Burkholderiales bacterium
GCTGGTCTTGCGATCGACGTGGCGCGCCAGCACGGCGTCGAGCGCGGCGGCGTCGGCGGTGCAGCCGGCCAGCAGCGCATCGAGGTAGGCCTGGTCGCACTTGTCAAAGCCTTCTTGCTCACGCATATGGCTTTGCAGTTCGGCCAGCGGGCAGGCGCTGACCAACCACTGGTACAGGCCTTGCACGGCGATCTCGCGCGAACGCCGGCGCGATGATTTGGCGGGACGCTTGCGCGGCGCCACGGCGCTGTCCGGTAGCACTGGCGGCGGGGGCAGGGGGGGCACAGGTTCAGTCACAGCAGGTCATTCATCAGGTTGGCCATTTCCACCGCCACGCGCGCGGCGTCACGGCCTTTGTCGAGCATGCGGGCCTCGGCCTGGGCAACGTTCTCCACGGTGAGGATTGCGTTGGCAATGGGCACTTGATGGTCAAGCGCCACGCGCGTGATGCCGGCGCCGCTTTCGTTGGCCACCAGTTCGAAGTGGTAAGTCTCGCCGCGGATCACGCAGCCCAGCGCCACCAGGGCGTCGTGCTTGCCGGCTTCAGCCAGCAGGTTCAGCACTTGCGCGATTTCGAGCGCGCCCGGCACGCTGTGGCTGTCGATGTCGCGCCGGCGCACGCCCAGCGCCGCCAGTTCGGCCAGGCAGGCTTGTTCAAGCTGTTGGGTGATGGCGTCGTTGAAGCGCGCACGCACGATGGCGATGCGCAGGCCCTCGCCATCGAGTGCGTCGTCCTGGCCTTTGTTGGCGTGTTGCATGGTGCGGTGGGGTTCTTGTCAAGGTTCCGCGCTGGCGAAACCGGTCACTTCCAGCCCATAGCCGGCCATGCTGGGCATGCGGCGCGGGCTGCCTAACAGCTTCATGCGTGCCACGCCCAGGTCGCGCAGAATTTGCGCACCGATGCCGTAGGTGCGCAGGTCGAATTGGGGGCTGCTCGCGCGGGTGGCTGGCGCGCTGGGCAGCAGCCGTTCCAGCAGCGCGTCGCCGTTGCTTGTGCAGTTCATCAGCACGGCCACGCCTCCCGGGCTGGCCTGCAGCGCCGCCAGCGCCTGCGGCAGCGGCCACGAATGGCCAACGGCGTGGTGCTCCAGCATGTCCAGGCTGGTGAAGGGCTCGTGCACGCGCACCAGGGCCTCGCGCTCGGGGCTGATGTGCCCGCAGCGCAGCGCCAGGTGCACGCCGCCGGCATGGTCGCGGTACACCGTGCAATCGAACTCGCCTTGAGGGGTGGCCAGTTGGCGCGAGCCGGCGCGCTGGATCAGGCTTTCGTGGCGGCTGCGGTGGCCGATCAGGTCGGCAATGGTGCCGATCTTCAGGCCGTGCTGGCGAGCAAAGACTTCCAGGTCGGGCAGCCGCGCCATGGTGCCGTCGTCATTCATGATTTCGCAGATCACCGCGGCCGGCGTGAGGCCGGCCATGGCGGCCAGGTCGCAGCCGGCTTCGGTGTGGCCGGCACGCATGAGCACGCCGCCTTCTTGCGCCTGCAAGGGGAAGATGTGGCCGGGCTGCACCAGGTCTTGCGCCTGCGCGCCGCGCGCCACGGCGGCCTGCACGGTGCGGGCGCGGTCGGCGGCTGAAATGCCGGTGGTCACGCCGCTGGCGGCTTCAATGCTCACCGTGAACGCCGTGCCGTGCACCGTGCCGTTGCGTGCGGCCATGGGGCTCAGGCGCAGGCGCTGGCAGTGTTCGGGCGTGAGGGTCAGGCAGATCAGGCCGCGAGCATGGCGCGCCATGAAGTTGATGGCCTCGGCACTGACATGCTCGGCCGCGAGCACCAAATCGCCTTCGTTCTCGCGGTCTTCCTCGTCGACGAGGATCACCATGCGGCCGGCGGCGAGCTCGGCCACCAGCTCGGGAACCGGGGCAATGGACATGGCCAGATTGTAGGTGGCGGCCCAGCGCCAACCGGGCCAGCGGCACGCCTGGCCGGGGTTGGTCAGCGGCCCGACACGCGACGTGCCAGCAGCCGAATATCGGGGCCGATGCGTTCGATGCTGGTGAATTCGAACTGCAGGCCTTCGCTCAACGCGGCCAACGGGCCGAACGCCGCCATCTCGCGCCCGGCGCCAAGCATGAGCGGGGCCAAGTAGACCAGCAGTTCATCCACCAGCCCGGCACGCAGGAACGAGCCGTTGAGCTTGTGGCCGGCCTCGACGTGCAGCTCGTTGATGCCCTGGGCGGCCAGGTCGGCCAGCAACGCGGCCAGATCGACTTTGCCCTGAGCGTTGGGCAGCAGTACGACGGTCACCCCTGCGCCTTGCAGCACCGCTTGGCGCGCTGGCTGCGGCTGCGCGCCATAGATGCGCACGCTGCCGGGTGCGGGCAGGATGCGCGCGGCCGGCGGCGTTTGCAGGGCCGAATCGACCACCACGCGCAGCGGTTGCGCTTCAGTAGGCACCAGGCGCACGTCGAGCCGCGGGTCGTCTTCGAGCACGGTGCCGATGCCGGTAAGCACGGCGCCGGCGCGCTTGCGCCAGGCATGGCCGTCGCGGCGGGCGGCTTCACTGGTGATCCACTGACTCGCACCGTTGGCCAGCGCGGTGCGGCCGTCGAGCGACGCGGCCAGCTTCATGCGCACCCAAGGCCGGCCGCGCTGCATGCGCGAGAAAAAGCCGATGTTCAGTTCGCGCGCAGCATGCTCGATGTCTGCCGGGCCGAAATCGACCCGCACGCCCGCGGCACGCAGCCGTGTCACGCCCTGGCCAGCCACCAGCGGGTTGGGGTCGCCCACCGCCACCACCACGCGGGCCACGCCGGCTTCAATGAGCGCGTCACAGCACGGCGGTGTGCGGCCATGGTGCGAGCAAGGCTCCAGGCTGACCCAGGCGGTGGCACTGCGCACGTCGAGCCCCAGTTCGCGCGCCTGTTGCAGGGCCGCGGCCTCGGCGTGGGCGCTGCCGGCCCGCTGCGTGGCGCCGCGCGCCAGCACTGGGCCACCGGCCTGGCCGATGACGCACCCCACGCGCGGGTTGGGTTCACTGCGGCCTATGGCCTGCTCGGCCAGGGCCAGCGCCTCGCGCAGGCGCTGGGCATCAAGTTCGACGTTAGGGCCTGTCAACATATGAGTTCGCCCCTGCGTGGCACATGACAGGCCCCATCCAACACCCGCTTCAACTGGGTTGGTGGAGCCGCGTGTTGCTGTTCACATAGTCGCCGGCGGCCGGGTTGGCGGCCACGTCGCTGGGGCAGTTGCGGTTGGCGGGGATGACCAGGAAGTTCTGGTGCGGCAGTGGCGCGGTGGTTTTGACGCCAACGTAACTGAGTGGGTGCGCGATGTTGGCCCCGGTGTTGCCGGCTAGCAGGGTGTAGCGGCAGACCTTGCGATTGGCATCTCCATGATCGTCGATCATCCACTCGGCGCCGGCGTCGGTGAAGGCACGTGGCACGAGGGTCGTTTGGCCGGACCACACCCCTTCGCTGTTGACCTGCACCGCGCAGTGATACGTCACCGTGGCCACCAGGGCCGCGGCGGTGGCGGTGGTGGGGGCGTCATCGAAGCAGACGTAGGCCGGGTCGGGGTGGCCGCTGCTGGTGAGTGTGAGGGCGAGGTCGAGGTTCAGCGCCGTGGCGTTCGGGTTTTCTGCCAGGGCTGCATTCATGGGCGAGCCTTCGGCAAAGCGCACATGGCCGCTGACCAAGGCGGCCTGGGTGTCGGTGCAACTGACCAGGCTTTCAGGGCTCAGGCTGGCCAGGGGTGCGGCCGGGTCGAGCACCGAGCAAAAGCGGGTGATGGCGCCGGTGACGTTGTTGAACATCCACACCGCGCTGCCAGCGCTGACGGGCTTGAACGCGCTGCTGCCGCTGCCCATGTCGTGGGCCTGGGCGGGAATGCCAGGATGCCGACCGCGCGTTTGCCGTGCCGGCGAGCCATGCGGCTTCTTGGCCAGGGCGCCGGAAAGCGCCGGGTCTACGCCGGCCAGCAGGGTGTTCAGTTCAATCTGCTGCGTGCCACCGCTGCGGTCGAGCCACTGCACCCAGATGCGCATTTGCTTGAGCGGCGTGTCGGCGCTGTCGGCCACGTTGCGGTTGAGTCTGAAGCTGGTGTTGGTGGTGTAGCCGGTGGCTTCGAGCGCCAAGGGCGTGCTGGTCAGGTCGGCGAACGCGGTGACGCCATCGGCACTGGCCAGGCTGGAAAAGGCGCGCCAGCGTTCGATGTCGGCCTGGGCGATGCGCACCGCTTCAGAGCGCTGCTTGGCGGCATCGGCGTTCAAGCGCATGGTGGCTTGCAGGCCCACCAGGGCGAGCATGCCGAAGGACATCACCACCAGCGCGATCAGGGCCTCAACCAGCGAGACGCCGCGGTGGATGTGTCGAAACTGGGCCAGGCGGCGGCGCATCAGAAGTCCTTCCAACTGCCGGGCACGGTGACCAGCGAGCCCTGGCGTTGGTAGATGCGGCCGAGCACCCTGGGCTCAAACTGCACGGTGAGGGCGCCGCTGCCGGTGAAGGCGTTTTCGGCGATGGCCGCGCCCAGGATCAGGGCGTTGGCACCGGTGTGGGCCCAAGCCGCCGCCTGGCTGTAGACCACGCCGGTGATTTGCACATTGGCCGCCGTCAGGTTGACGTTGCCGTTGACCACGAGCATCACCGGCGCGTCGCTGCTACCCAGCACCAGATCGTCATCGACCAGCATATCGCCTTCGACCCAGATCGCCCTGCCGGGGTGGCTGGTCGCCGCGGCCAGCAAGCTGGCGGCGCAACCGCTGGTGCAGGCTTCGATCACCACCGCTGCCGGCTGGCGCTTGTAGGTGCCGCGCGCCATGCCGAAGTTGGACGCAAACATCTGCTCGGCCGACAGCGTGGCCAGCCCAGGGTCGCCCAGCGCGGTGGAGCCCGACGCCAGGCTGCCGGGCACGGTGAGCAGGCTCAGGTTGGGTGCGCTGAGCGAGCCCCCGGCATGCA
This sequence comes from Burkholderiales bacterium, assembly GCA_043756905.1. GTDB lineage: Bacteria > Pseudomonadota > Gammaproteobacteria > Burkholderiales > Burkholderiaceae_C > Rubrivivax. The sequence goes on from JAYUQE010000419.1 coordinate 4,903, forward strand.
GGGTGAGGCCGCCGCTGGCGGGGTCGGTGTTGTGCAGGCGCAGCGCGGCGCTGCCCACGGCCACGTTGCCGCGCACGGTTAGAGCCGCAGCCGGCATGACATGCAGGCTGCGCGCCAGCGACACCACCACGCTGACCACCGCGGCGGCGTCGCCCGACACGGCACCCTGGCCGAGCAGGCAGGCCGGGTTCCATTGCGTGCAGCCATACGACGTGACTTGCGCCGTGCCGGGTTTGTCCAAGCCCAGGAACACCAGTTGGAACGCCGGGAACGAACCCGGGCCGGCCGGGGCGGCCAGAGCAGGTGTCGTGCTGGCCGGGCAACTGCAACTCAGGCCACCCGCGGCCGTGCGCACGCAGCCCGGGTTGAGCGGCAAGGCTGTGGCCGCCGGTGTGAAGGTGCGGCGGGTGTACAGCCCGGCATCGTCGATGCTCAAGTAGCGCTCGCGGAAGCTGTTGTCGCCTGCGCTGGCGCTGGGCAAACAGGCTGCGTCGATGCGCCCGCCGTTAAGCATGGCCAGCGCCCATTCGATGCCGGCCTGCGCCGCCTCGAACGCCTGGGTCGAGCGATATTGGTTGGCTGAAGTCTTCTGTTCGAAGATCAGGTTGCGGCTGGCATACGCCGCCACCATGGCCATGACGAAGAACATCACCATCACGATGACCAGCGTGGCGGCGCCGCGCTGCGCCTTCACGGGCGCACTCGTCATGGGCAGCTCCCGGTGATGGTGTCGTTGTGCAGGCGAACGCTGCTGTTCATGCTGCGCTTCACGCGCGCATCGCTGGCCGCCTCGCCTTCAATGGCCACGCTGAGCTGGCGCACGTTGATGCGCGGCGGGCACGTGGTGGCGTCCACACAGGTGGTGTGGCACACCAGCGGCACCGGCTGGCTGGCCAAGGTGACGGCAAAGCGCGTGAGCTTCAAGGTGTTGGGGTCGGTCAGCGTTTGCCAGTTGCCCGCGCCGAGCAAGACCTGCAGGGCGCCACCGCTGAGGCGGAACCCCGCTTGTTCGCGGTCGTCCACCACATCGTTGTCCAGCTCACCGGCGGTGGGCGGGCGAAAGTAGCTCAGGCGCACCTCACTGCCGGTGGCGGCGTCGCCGGGCAGGGACACGGTGGCGTAAGGGTTGGTCTTGACACTGGTGGCGCCGGCCACCCAGATGCCGTCGGGCGCGTTCTTCCAGTAGCCGGCGCGGCGCAACTCGCGGGTGATGATGTCGGTGGTGGCGCGCAGGTCTTGCTGGATCTGCGCTTCCACCACCAGGCGGCGGTTGTCGTTGAGTTGCGACGACAGCACAAAGGCGGCGCCAGCAACGATGAACATGCCGATGGTTATGCCCACCAGCAGCTCGACCAGCGACAGGCCGGCTTGGCCGCCGCGGCGCCGTGGTGCCGGCCTCAGCATGGTGTGACTCCGCTGATGGAGCCGTCGGGCGTGCAACTGGACACCCGGCCGGCCATGTTGAGCGTGGTGCGCAGCTTGCCATGCACGCTGCTGGCCACGTCGATGGTGAAGCTGGTGTGGTTGAGCATGCCGTCCTGGGCGCTGAAGGCCAGGTCGTTGGTGTCTTCGCTGCTCACGGCGGTGATGCTGATGTCGCGGCTCCTGGGCACCTGGGTGGTCTTGATCTCGGTCGGGCCAAAGCGGCAGGCGTTGCCGGCGCCGCGCGAGCAACTGCAAAAACCCACCACGCCTCGCACGTACAAGGTGTAGCAGCTCTGGCTGGCATTGTTTTCAAACGAGATCAGCACCGGCCTGTTCATGCGCGCGGCTTCGCTGCGCGCGAATTGCAGGTCGGTGACGAGCTCGGCGTTGATGGCGCGCACCCGCTGGCGCGCAATCATGTCGCGCATGCTGGGCGCGGCCACCGCCACCAACACGCCAAGCAGCACCACGGCCACCAGCAATTCCACCAGCGTCAGGCCGCGTTGCGTGCGGGGCTCCTCGCGCATGCGAACTACCGGTTCCAGCAGCGCTGTACGTCGCTGCTGCTGAAGCTGTCGCAAGCACCGCACTTGGCGCTGTAGCTCAGGTTGCCCGCGGCCAGCACGACGCGCATCGACTTGCAGGATTCGTCTTTGTCTTGCGACTTGCCGCCCACCGCGCTGGCCGTGAGCGTGTAGCCCGAGGCGTCGGCAGCGTTGATGGTGACCGTGTAATAGCCCGCAGGGGAGCCGGTGCCCATGGCCAGGTCGGACAACGCGCCGGCATAGGTGGCGTTGTCGGCACGCCAGCGTTCCTGGGTCTGCTGCACGGCGGACAGTGCGGCCACGGCGTCGGAACGGCGGCCCTTGCGAATCGAGTCAAAGAACGCCGGCATGGCCACCGCGGTGACGATGCCCAACACTACCAGCGTGACCAGCAATTCGATCAGCGTGAACCCGCGCGCGGCGCACCGGGCGTTCTGGCGGGGTGGCTGGGGCTTGGTCATGGCTGCATTATCAAAGCCGGTGAGCGGGCAGGGCTCGGGCCGCCGCGCCGCTTGTCGGGCGCCGCGCGCCGTTCATCCAGCCCGGTGCGGCCCGGTTCAGCAAGCCGGGTGACCCGCGGTGCCGCCCGGCGAGCAAGTACGCACCCGGCCCATGATGTTCACCACCTGGTGGATGGCCGCACCCGACTTGCCTTGCACTTTCAAGGTGGCTGCCGGCGTGATGGTGCCCTTGGTCGGGTCGAACAGGATTGACCGGACGTTAGCACTCAGGCTGACGCGCTGGGCCGGCTCCAGGCGCACGCTGCGCATGGGCTCGGCGCCACCGGTGCACACTGCCGCGGTGCCGTCGGCATTGCAACTGCACTGGTTGGCCTCGCCGGTGTGCACCACGTAGCAGCCGGCGCCGGCGCTGGCGTCGAAGCTGATGCGCAGCGTGCGGTTCAGGCTGATGGCTTGCGAACGCGTGTACTGCACGTCGGTGCGCAGTTGCGCTGCCACCCCTTCCAGGCGCTGCTTCTCGGCCGTGGCGCTCAGACCGGGAACGACCTGGCTGGTCAGCATGGCCAGCACGGCGGTGGCGACGGTGCATTCGACGATCGTGATGCCGGCTTGGCGGCGCAGGGTGTTGAGGCGGTGTTGCATGGCGGCTCCTGGCAGTGAATTTCGATGGACTCACTGTAGGAACCGGGCGGCTTTTGCGCGCCCCCAGCGCGGGTGGCATGGGCCTGCGCAAAAGAGGGCCCCCTCCGACACCCCCTTGCGGGGGTGCTGCGCAGGCGTTAGAGCCTGCGGTTCAAATCTCGCGGATCAACTGGCGGAAATCGTCCACGTCTTCGAAGCTGCGGTACACCGAGGCAAAGCGCACGTAGGCCACCTTGTCGATGCGCTTGAGTTCGCGCATCACCAGTTCGCCCAGGCGCGCGCTGGGCACCTCGCGCATGCCGCTGCTGAGCAACTTTTCCTGGATGCGTTCGAGCGCGGCTTCCACCTGCTCCACGCTCACCGGGCGCTTGCGCAGGGCCAGCATCATCGAGCTGCGCAGCTTGGCCGCCGCAAACTCGGCCCGTGCGCCGTCTTTCTTCACCACCACCGGCATCGCCACGTCGGCACGCTCGTAGGTGGTGAAGCGTTTGTCGCAACGCAGGCAGCGGCGGCGCCGGCGGATGGCGTCGCCTTCCTCCGACTCGCGCGTTTCAGCGACCTGTGTTTCGGCGTGGCCGCAGTAGGGGCAGCGCATGGTGGCTCGGTGCCGGTGGCTTCAGCGGTAAACCGGGAACTCGCGCGTCAGCGCCGCCACCTTGGCTCGCACGGCCGCTAGGTTCGCTGTGTCGCCGGGCTTGTCCAGCACGTCGGCAATCAAGTGCGCGGTGGCGCGCGCCTGCTCTTGTCGAAAACCGCGCGTCGTCATCGCCGGTGAACCCAGGCGGATGCCACTGGTGATCATCGGCTTTTGTGGATCGTTAGGAATGCCGTTCTTGTTGCAGGTGATGTGGGCCTGGCCGAGCAGGTTTTCGGCTTCCTTGCCGGTCAGGCCCTTGGGGCGCAGGTCGACCAGCATCACATGGCTTTCGGTGCGGCCCGACACGATGCGCAGCCCACGCTGGATGAGCGTGTCAGCCAGCGCGGCGGCGTTCGCCACCACCTGCTGCTGGTAGGCCTTGAACTCGGGCGCCAGGGCCTCCTTGAAGGCCACGGCCTTGCCGGCGATCACGTGCATCAGCGGGCCGCCCTGAATACCCGGGAAGATGGCTGAGTTGATCTTTTTGGCGATCTCTTCGCTGCGCATCAGGATGAACCCACCCCGCGGCCCGCGCAGGCTCTTGTGGGTGGTCGAGGTCACCACGTCGGCATGCGGCACGGGGTTGGGATACACGCCCGCGGCGATCAACCCGGCGTAGTGCGCCATGTCGACCATGAACACCGCGCCCACCGCTTTGGCCACCTGGGCAAAGCGCTCGAAGTCGATGCGCAGCGAATAGGCCGAGGCGCCGGCGATGATGAGCTTGGGCCGGGTCTCGTGGGCCAGGCGCTCCATGGCGGCGTAGTCGATCGCCTCGTGCGCATCCAGCCCGTAGCTGACCACCTTGAACCACTTACCGCTCATGTTCAACGGCATGCCGTGTGTGAGGTGGCCGCCTTCGGACAGGCTCATGCCCATGATGGTGTCGCCGGGCTGCAGCAGGCCGAAGAACACGCCCTGGTTGGCTTGCGAACCCGAGTTGGGTTGCACGTTGGCATGCTCGGCGCCGAAGAGTTGCTTGACGCGGTCGATGGCGAGTTGCTCAACCACATCGACATGCTCGCAGCCACCGTAGTAGCGCTTGCCGGGGTAGCCTTCTGCGTACTTGTTGGTGAGCTGCGAGCCTTGCGCGGCCATCACGGCCGGCGACGTGTAGTTCTCCGAGGCGATCAGTTCGATGTGCGCTTCCTGGCGCTGGTTCTCGGCCTGGACGGCGGCGAAGATCTCGGGGTCAATGCGTTCAAGGGTGGATTGGCTGCGGTCGAACATGGCGTGCTTTCTAGGCGGGTTGGCGTCTTCTTCCCTCGGCCACCTGGGTAGGGGAGGTCAAAAAAAGCGGCCCAGGCGTGCGGCAAGGCGCCAGGCCACTGATTGGCCCGGCGCGGCGCGCTCCATGGTGGTGTTCCACCTCGAGCCTGGGCGCGGCCCAGAACCCGTTGCGCCAGTTGCGCGGCGCTGCGAGTTTAGCCGGCAGTACGCGCCCGCCGTTCAACGCCGCGATGTGGTGCTTGCGCCGAGTTGCGCCACCTGCTCCATGTCCACGGCGTCGGGCGCGCTGCGCGGCAAGGGTGCCAGGGCGCCGCGGCCAGCGGCGGGCAAGGGCGGCGCCGTGGCCGACACACTGACCTGCCCGCCTTCGGCCACGCGGCGCAAAAAGCCCTGCTCGGCCAACACCTTGTGCGCGTAGCCGCCGTCTTCAGGCAGGTTGGCCGCGCCGACGTAGGCCTTCAAGCCGGCCTCGACGCCACCGAAGCGCGCAATACAGTCGCGCAACACTTGCACGCCGACGCGCAGGTTGCTCACTGGGTCGAAGGCAGCGTGGTTGCCGCCAAAGGCGGAGTACTTGTCGTCATGCAGGCGGGTCATGACTTGCATCAGGCCCTGTGCGCCCACCGGGCTTTGCGCAAACGGGTTGAAGCTGGATTCGATGGCCACAATGGCCAGGATCAGCGATGGCTCCAGCCCTGCGCGCCGGCCCATGTGCCAGGCTTCCTGCACCAGGCGCGCCACCGGCTCAGGCGCAACCCGGTAGCGCTTGGCCAGCCAGCGCGTGACCAGGCCTTGCTGGCGGCTCAGCTCAGCGGGGTCGGTGGCGGTGGCTCGGCTCACGCCTTCTGGTTCGCTCACCGCGGTCAGCACATCGCCAGAGGCCTCGGCGCGCGCCAGGTGGCGCTCGTGCAACCAGCCAAAGGCCAGGCTTTCACCGCGCTGGCGCAATTCGGGCTGCGTGCCCACGAAGACCAGGCCGGCGACGACGGCCAGGCCAAGCATCGCCAGGCTGTTGTGAAAGACTTCCAGCATGCCGTTGCCGACGTCGTGCACAAACACGCCGACGCCGCGGGTTACCTGGCGCCCGGCACGGTGTAGGGGGTTGATCAGATTCATCGGCATTCCCTTTCGGTTAGAGCCGTTGGTGCGAGCCGCGCGCAGCGGGTGTTCTGCAGGGCGGCAACCATAATCTTTGCGCGTTAGGGCCGCTTGGCAGGCCAGCTCCCAAGGGGGAGGGGCCGACGCAAACTCGGGTTAACCCGATATTTTTCAGGGACGGCGCGATTCTAAAAATCTCAATATATCAAGTCAAGCATATAAAAACTGTTTATAGGCCTTATTAATCATGAAATATGCTGATCTGCGCGACTTCCTGGCTCAACTCGAATCTCAAGGCGAGCTCAAGCGCATTCCCGCCGAGGTGTCGCCGCGTTTGGAGATGACGGCCATCGGCGACGCCGTGTTGAAGGCCAATGGCCCGGCACTGCTGTTCGAACGCCCCACCGGCTACGCCATTCCTTGCTTGACCAACCTGTTTGGCACCACGGGCCGGGTGGCTCAAGCCATGGGCGCGCGCAGCCTGGCTGAATTGCGCGAAGTGGGCAGCGTGCTGGCCAGCCTGAAAGAGCCACAGCCGCCGCGCGGGTTGAAGGACGCCGGCCGGTTGCTTGAACTGGTGAAGGCGCTGTGGGACATGAAGCCGGCACTGCGCCGCCATGGCCCGTGCCAGGAGGTGGTGCTGGAAGGCGGGCAAATCGACCTGGCGCACTGGCCGGTGCAGACCTGCTGGAGCGGCGACGCCGGGCCACTCATCACCTGGGGCCTGGTCATCACCCGCGGGCCGCAGGGGGTGGCCAGCCCACGCAGCCGGCAGAACCTGGGCATCTACCGCCAGCAGGTGATCGGGCCGCGGCAGGTGATCATGCGCTGGTTGGCGCACCGCGGCGGGGCGCTGGATTTTCGCGATTTCACTGCGGCCAACCCGGGCCAGGCGTTCCCACTGGCCGTGGCGCTGGGCGCCGACCCGGCCACCATCCTGGGCGCCGTGACGCCGGTGCCCGATTCGCTGTCTGAATACCAGTTCGCCGGCCTGTTGCGCGGCGCGCGCACCGAACTGGTGGCCAGCAGCGTCGGCGAAGGCGCCCTCAAGCTGCAAGTGCCGGCCAGCGCTGAGGTGGTGCTTGAAGGGCACATTCCCGTGGCCACGCCGGGCTTCGAGGGCCGCAGCGAGCACGGTGTTCCGCTCAAGGAGCTGGGCGGCTACCTGCATGCGCTGGAAGGCCCGTTTGGCGACCACACGGGCTACTACAACGAGCAGGAGTGGTTTCCGGTGTTTGAACTCTCGCGCCTGAGCCACCGCCGCGAGCCGATCTACCACTCCACCTACACCGGCAAGCCGCCCGACGAGCCCGCGGTGCTGGGCATGGCGTTGAACGAAGTGTTCGTGCCGATCCTGCAAAAGCAGTTTCCCGAAATTGTCGACTTCTATCTGCCCCCTGAAGGGTGCAGCTATCGCCTGGCGGTGATTTCAATCCGCAAGGCCTACGCCGGCCATGCCAAGCGCGTGATGTTCGGGCTGTGGAGCTTTCTGCGCCAGTTCATGTACACCAAGTTCATCATCGTTACGGATGACGATGTCGACATTCGCGACTGGAAGGAAGTTGTCTGGGCCGTGACCACCCGGGTGGACCCGGTGCGCGACACGGTGTTGGTCGACCACACGCCGATCGACTACCTCGACTTTGCTTCCCCCACCAGCGGCCTGGGCGGCAAGATGGGGCTGGATGCCACGCACAAGTGGCCCGGCGAAACCAACCGCGTTTGGGGCCGCGCTATCACGCCAGACCCAGCCAGCGCCAGGCGCGTGCAGGGCATCGTGGAGGCCATTCTTTCCAACCCGCCGGGGCCGGTTGCCTGAGGCAGCGCAAGGCTTGCAGTAAAGCACTTGCGCACGGCGGGCCAGCGGCATATGCTTGGCTTGCCTTCTCAATGAAGGTACACCCGATGGCGCAGTCTCTGCGCATCAGGGGCCCTGGACATCTTCTCTCCAGATCCCCAAACGGCGGCCTCGCCGCCCAGCCCCCGCCCTCCGCAAGGTGTGCGGGGGTTTCGTTTTGGGCGCGTCAAGCATCCATGAGCAGGGCCAGCCGTTCGCGCAGCGCGTCGCGCACCTTGGTCAGCCCCATACCGCTGGGCAGGTAGGCGCGCCAGGTTTCGTTCTCGGGCCGGTTCTGCTCGGTCATGGCCGGAGTCAGCGTCACCGGCATGCCGGCCGCGGCGAAGGCTTGCCCAAAGGCGCGCAAGGCCCGTCGCATGTGCCAGTCGTGCGTCACGAGCACGACTTCGTGCACCCCTACGCCGCGCAGCAATTCCACCGTGAACCTTGCGTTCTCGCGCGTGTCGCGTGCGCGATCTTCCAACCAGCGCAGCGGCAGGCCAAATTCTTCGGCGGCGATGCGTGCCGCCACCTGGGCCTCGCGCGGTGAGTTGGCATCCAGGTGGCTGGCGCCGCCGCTGTACGACACGGCGATGCCCGTGGCCCGGCTCAGCCACAAGCCATAGCGCAAACGGGCCAGCGAGCGTGCGGACAAGCTGGCCTGCCCGTACTCCGCGCTGTTGTTGTGGGCGCCGCCGCCCAACACGACGATGGCCATGGCATGCCCGGCGCGTTGCTGCTGTTTGAGGCGGGCGATGTCGGTGGCCGTCAGCACTTGCAGCGGTTGCGCCAAGTCACGCGCCAGCGCGTCACCCAGCGCCAGGGTGCTGGTGCACCAGATGCCGGCCAGCGCCAGCATGCCCAGCCAGGCGGCACGGCGGCGGCGCCGAAAGAAAAGCACCAGCACGCCCAGCAACAGGAACGGCACAGGCGGCAGCAACAGGGCTGCGGCCACGCTCTTCCAGCCGGCAATGTCGAGTTGGTAAAAGAGGTCGTTCATGGTGGCGTGGTGGCCGACATTGTGTCGGCAGGCTGCGCAGCGACGCGCCAGCGCCGGGCGACATAATTCCGCCGCCCGCTGTCAGCCCGGCGCCGGGCGGGCGACTGATGCGTTCACCCAAACTTTCCCGCTGGAGGCTCACTTGGCAACAGAACTCATCACCCTTGGCGGCGGCTGTTTCTGGTGCGTGGAGGCGGTGTTTGAACAGGTCGACGGCGTGCAGTCGGTCGAATCCGGCTACAGCAACGGGCAGCTCGACAATCCGAGCTACGAGCAGGTGTGCAGCGGGCGCACCGGCCACAACGAAGTGGTGCGGGTTACGTTCGACAACAGCCGCATCAGCCTGAGCGAAATCTTCGAGATCTTCTTCCACATCCACGACCCCACCACGCTGAACCAGCAGGGTAACGACGTGGGGTCGCAGTACCGCTCGGGCATCTATCTGCACAGCGAGGCCCAGCGCGCCGTGGCGCAGGCGGTGTTGGCGCAGGCCCAGGCTGCGCATGGCGGCCGCGTGGTCACCGAGTTGCTGCCACTGTGCAACTATTGGCGGGCCGAGGCCTACCACCAGCATTACTTTGCCAACCACCCCGGCCAAGGTTATTGCGCCGCCGTGGTGGCGCCGAAGTTGGCCAAGTTTCGCCAGACCTTTCAAGGCCGGTTACGCGCCTGAGCCCCATGCTGCTGCTGCAAGGCCTGCGCTACCACTTCGTCGACGGGCCGGCGCTGGCCTTTGCGGACCTGGCCGTGCCACAGGGTGCGATCGTGCTGGTGCGCGGGCCGTCGGGCAGCGGCAAGTCGACCCTGCTGGCCATGATGGCCGGCCTGCTGCCGCCCAGCGCAGGGCAACTGGTGGTGGCTGGCGCTGAACCTGCGCGCATGGGCGAGCGCGCGCGCGACGCCTGGCGTGCGGCCACGCTGGGGTTCGTGCCCCAGCGGCTGCACCTGAGCGGCGCGCTGGATGTGCAGGCAAACCTTGAGTTGCCTTACGTGGGCACCGGTGAAGCGGTCGACCGGCCACGCATCGCCGCACTGCTGCAACGATTGGGCCTGCACGGCTTGCAGCGCCGCCGACCGCATGAACTCAGCCTGGGCCAGGCGCAGCGCGTGGCACTGGCGCGCGCACTGCTGCGCCGGCCGCGCTTGATTTTGGCTGACGAGCCCAGCGCCAACCTGGACGACACCGCTTGCGCGCAAGCAGCGGCCTTGCTGCGTGACCAGGCCAGCCAGGAGGGCGCCACGCTGGTGGTGGCCAGTCACGATGCACGCATCGTCAATGCCCTGGCTGATGCCGTGACGCTGGAATTGCCCGGGCTCGCGTCATGACGCTGGCCGGCCTGGCCTGGCGCTACCTGTGGGCGCGCCCGCTGGTGGCGGCGCTGAATCTGGTGATGCTGGCGCTGGGCGTAGCGGCAATGGTCTTCGTGAGCCTGACCAGCGAGCAGATCGATGCCCACATGCGCCGCGGGCTGCAAGGCATCGACCTGGTCGTCGGCGCCAAGGGCGGCCCGCTGCAGCTGATCCTGGCCGGCGTGTTCCACCTCGACGCGCCCAGCGGCAACATCCCGCTGGAATCTGTGCAGGCGCTGCGCGACCAGCCCTTGGTGGCCCGTGTGGTGCCGTTGGCGCTGGGCGACAACCTGCGTGGCTTTCGCATCGTCGGCACCGAGCCGGCTTATTTGCAGGTGGTTGGCGCTGTCCTGCGCGAAGGGCAGTTATGGCAGGCGCCGCTGCAAGCGGTGTTGGGCGCCGAGGTCGCCACCAGCCTGCGGCTGGGCCCCGGTTCGCGCTTCAATGGCAGCCACGGCTTGAGCCAGCAGGGGCCGGCGCATGCCCAGACGCCGTACACCGTGAGCGGGGTGCTGGCGCCCTGCGTGTGCGTGCTCGACCGGCTGGTGCTCACGAGCTTGGAGTCGGTCTGGGCGGTGCATGAACCGGCGCATGAACCAGTGCACGCGGGCGACGACAAACATGACGACGACGAACACGGCGCTCAGCGCGAAGTCAGCCTGCTGCTGGTGAGCTACCGCTCGCCCCTGGCGGCCATGAGCCTGCCGCGCTGGGTGAATGCCCAGCCCGCCTTGCAGGCCGCGGCACCGGCGCTGGAAAGTGCGCGGCTGCTGCGCATGGTGGGCGTGGGCGTGGAGGTGATGCGTGGTGCAGCCGGGGTGTTGCTGGCCGTGGCGGCACTGTCGGTGTTCGTGGCGCTGACCCACGCCGTGCGCGAACGCGAGCCCGACCTGGCCATGTTGCGCATGCTCGGCGCACGCGCCTGGCGGATTGCGGCGCTGCCGTTGCTCGAAGCATTCTGGCTGGCCACACTGGGCCTCGTGCTGGGCCTGCTGCTCGGCCACGCCATGGTGCATGTGTTGGGCCAGGTGCTGCGCGAGCAACAGTCGCTGCCACTGACCGCGGCCTGGTGGACGCCGACGGTGATGCTGCTGGCCGCTGGCGTGTGGGTGCTGGCCGCTGTGGCGGCGTTGGTGCCATCATGGCGCTGTTTCAGGCTCGACGTGACCCGGCTGCTTCAGGCCCCGCGTTAAGCCGGTCTCAAGGAAATGTGGCTCAGCCACGTTCCTTGATCCCCGCGGGGGGCGGCCGGCTGCGGCCGGCCTTGGGGCGCTCAACGTGAAAGGTGTGTGATGAAAGTTGCGACGTATCGGCGCCATTGGCTGACGATCCTGCCGCTGGCCTGGGCCTGTGCCGCATTGGCCCAGGCACCGGCCGCCGAGAAACCCGCTGCGCCCTTGGCGGCGGGCCAGGGGCCGGGCTACCACGACCCGCGCAGCCCCTTCAAGCCGCTGCAGGAAGTTGACGGCGTGGTGTCGTGGAGCGTGCTCAGCGCGGTGACCCTGCGCAAGGAGAACAAGGCGCTGCTGCCGGTGTTCTCAAAAGATGTGCAGGCGCTGAATAACCAGATGGTGAAGGTGCAAGGTTTCATGATGCCGCTGGAGCCGGGCGAACGGCAGAAGCATTTCTTGCTGTCGGCCGTGCCCACCAGTTGCAACTTCTGCGTGCCGGCCGGCCCCGAAGGCCTGATCGAAGTGCGCAGCAGGGTGGCCGTGAAATACACGCTGGAACCCGTGGTGGTGCAAGGCCGCCTGGCGGTGTTGCACAACGATCCGTATGGCCTGTACTACCGCGTGGCCGACGCCAACCCCGCCAATTGATGGTGCTGGCTCAGCCTCAGGGCGCCAGGCGCTCGCGCAGCCACAGGCCGCCTTCGCGGCGGTAGCGCAGGCGGTCGTGCAAGCGGCTTTTGCGGCCTTGCCAGAATTCCCAAACATCAGGCTGCAGCCGATAGCCGCCCCAATGCGGTGGGCGCGGCGGATTCAAGGCGTGGCGCACCCCCGCCTTGGCCGCATTGGCCACCAGCACGGCGCGTGAGGCGATGACCTGGCTTTGCGGCGAAGCCCAGGCGCCCAGGCGTGAATCGAGCGGGCGGCTGGCGTAGTAGGCGTCAGACAGTTCGGGCTCGACCTGGCTCACCAGGCCCTCGATGCGCACCACGCGCTCCAGCTCGACCCAGTGAAACTGCAACGCTGCGTGCGGGTTGGCCGCAAGCTCGCGGCCCTTGCGGCTGTCGTAATTCGTGTACCAGACGATGCCGCGCTTATCGTGCCCCTTGATCAGCACCACGCGCGTAGAAGGTGCGCCGTTCGCAGCTACCGTGGCCAGGGTCATGGCGTTCGGTTCGGGCAGCTTTGCATCCAAGGCCTGCTGCAGCCACAGGTTGAACTGCTGCAGCGGCTCCTGCGCCGCGTGGTCTTCATCGAGCGCGTCGCGCTCATAGCTCTTGCGCAGGTTGGCAATGTCGTTGCTCACGCTGGACCCTTTGTGAGGTGCTGTGCGGTGCTGTGCGGTGCGCCACGTGGCCCGTCGCGCCGGGGCCGGCAGTATGCCTGTGACCGCGCGCACGGTGCATCCCCTTAGGGGGAAGGACTTAAGTGAAGCTCCCACTATCGGCAGGCAGGGTGTGGGTGGATGCTCTGAAGCGTTAATTTGAACCCATCATGACGTCTCAACCCACCCTCATCGTGCTCGCCGCGGGCCACGGTGCGCGCTTTGCCGGGCCGGGGCACAAGCTGGAGCAATCACTGGGTAGCCACAGCGTGCTGGCGACCACGCTGCGCCAGGCCTTGGCCACGCAGTTGCCGGTGCTGGTGGTCACCAACGAAGAGTTGGCGGCGCTGGCGACCAAACATGTGGCTTCACGTGACGTGCTGGTTGTCAGTTCGGTACCAGGTCGTTTCGGCATGGGCCACAGCATCGCCGCTGGCGTGGCCGCGCGGGCCCATGCGCCAGGCTGGCTGCTGTTGCCGGCCGACATGCCGTTGGTGCGCCCGGCCAGCGTGCTGGCGGTGGCGGCGGCGCTGGCCGAGCACCCCGTGGCGTATGCCCAATACCGTGGCCGGCGCGGCCACCCGGTGGCCTTCGCCGCCGAGCTGTACTCGGAACTCACCGGCTTGGCCAGTGACGAAGGCGCACGGCGCATCGTGGCGCGCTATCCAGCCAGCGGCGTGGAGCTCGACGACCCCGGCGTGCTGCTCGACATCGACACCCAGGCTGACCTGGAGCGCGTGCGCGCCAAGTTCGGCGCGGCCTTGGGGGCGAACCAGGCCTTGGCTCACAGCAAACCGTAGCGCCGGGCCAGCGCCATCAGGCGCGCGATTTCGCGGTCATGCACCCCATGCTGCGTCAGGGCGTGTGCGGTTTCCTTCAGGTAGTCGAGCGTCGTGCCAAAACGGCCTTGTGCGTGGCGCAGGATGTGCAGCATCTGCTCATCGGGCAGGCGGCCCAGGTGGCTGGCGCTGCGCCGGCTCAAGGTAAAGGCCAGGGCCTGCACATCGCCGTGGGCAGTGCGGGTGCGCAGCCATCGCGCGTCGTACACGCCGGTGGGCATTTCGCGCTGCCACAGGCGGGCCAGTTCAGCGCCGGCGCGCGAGCGTGGGATGCGGTAGACCACGCCGCGGCACGAGCCCCCTGGCAACAAGGCAAACACCAGCCCGGGCTGTTCGGGCGTGCCGCGGTTCACGCGCGAGCGCATGCGCAAGGCGCGGTGCCAGCCATGAACCCAGGCCGCCCGGTGTTCGGTGAATTCGAACTCCGGGCGCCAGATTAACGAGGCATAGCCAAACACCCACAGGTCACTGCGGCCGCCCCACTCGGCGCGGGCCTGGTGCAGCAGCGGTGCGGGGTCACGCTCGCGCAGCGAGTGGTAGGGGGGTTCGGTCATCGGCGCACTGCTTGGCGGCGCGGGTCTCGTGTTCTCCATCTGACTTGAGCCTACCCGCGCAGGCGCTGTCCTTCGTAGCGATGTATGGGAGCAAAGTGCCGCTTCATCTTAGCCGCCGCGCGGCCCGCCGCGGGCCCAATCGGGTGCACAGCCGTGCCAGGCCGGCGCGCGAGCGAGGCCACGCCATGCCGGGAGCAAAGGCCGGCGATTGACCATGTAACTAAGTTACTCGATAATTCAAAAATGAGTTACCAATCTGAGCCCTTGCCGCCCCTGAATGCCACGCTGGTGGCGGTCACGGCGCGCGTGGTGGCGCGCAGCGCGGCCCGCCGCAGCGCCTACCTGGCGCGCATCGAGCAGTGGTGCAACCGCCCGCGCGGCAGCGAGCGCCTGGGCTGTGCCAACGTGGCCCATGCCTTTGCCGCGCTGCCGGCCAACGACAAGTTGAAGGTCGTGGCGCAGCGTGCGCCGCACATCGGCATCGTCACCGCCTACAACGACATGCTGTCGGCGCATGCGCCGTATGAAGCCACGCCCGCATTGGTGCGCGAGGTGGCGCGCGCGCAGGGCGCCACGGTGCAAGTGGCCGGCGGCGTGCCGGCCATGTGCGATGGCGTGACGCAAGGCCAGCCGGGCATGGAGCTGAGCCTGTTCTCACGCGACACGATCGCCATGGCCACGGCCGTGGCCCTCACGCACGATGTGTTCGACGCCGTGTTGCTGCTGGGCGTGTGCGACAAGATCGTGCCAGGTCTGCTGATCGGTGCGCTGCACTTCGGGCACCTGCCCTGCGTTTTCGTGCCGGCCGGGCCCATGGGCACGGGCCTGTCGAACCTGGACAAGTCCAAGGTGCGCGAGCGCCATGCACAAGGCCTGGTGGGGCGCGAAGAACTGCTGCAAGCCGAAAGCGCGGCCTATCACGGCCAGGGCACCTGCACCTTCTACGGCACGGCCAACAGCAACCAGATGCTGCTCGAGGCCATGGGGCTGCATGTGCCCGGCGCGGCCTTCGCGCCGGCGCTGTCGGGCCTGCGCGAGGCGCTGTCGCGCCAGGCGGTGGCCAGCGTGTTGGCCATCACCCAGGCCCAGCGCTTCACGCCGATCGGCCGCCTGGTGGATGAGCGCGTCATCGTCAACGCCATGGTCGCCTTGCTGGCCACGGGGGGCTCCACCAACCACCTCATCCACTGGGTGGCGGTGGCGCGCGCGGCGGGCATTGTTATTGATTGGAGTGACTTTTCCGAGCTTTCCGCCGCCGTTCCCTTGCTGGCCCGCGTCTACCCCAACGGCAGCGCCGACGTGAACCAGTTCCAGGCGGCCGGCGGCCCGGCGTTCGTGTTGCGCGAGTTGCTCGACGGCGGCTACCTGCACGCCGACGTGGCCACCGTTGCGCCCACAGGCCTGCGTGCCTACACCACCGTGCCAACGCAGCACGGCGGCAAGCTCGTCTGGAACCCGCTGCCTCCCGACAGCCCCGACACCACCATCGTGCGCAGCGCCGCCGCGCCGTTTGCGGCCAGTGGTGGGCTGAAGCTGCTGCGCGGCAACCTGGGCCGCGCGGTGATCAAGGTGTCGGCCGTGCCCGATGCGCAGCACATCATCGAAGCCCCGGCCCGGGTGTTCAACGGCCAGGCCGATCTGCTCAAGGCCTTTGCCGCCGGCGAACTCGAACGCGACCTGGTGGCCGTGGTGCGCTTCCAGGGCCCGCAGGCCAACGGCATGCCCGAGCTGCACAAGCTCACGCCGCCGTTGGCGGTGTTGCAGAACAAGGGCTTCAAGGTGGCGCTGGTGACCGATGGGCGGATGAGCGGCGCGTCGGGCAAGGTGCCGGCGGCCATTCATGTCAGCCCCGAGGCCCTGGCCGGCGGTGCCTTGGCCAAGCTGCGTGATGGCGACGTGATTCGCCTGGATGCCGTGGCCGGCACGCTGCAAGCCTTGGTGGATGACACCGAATGGGCCGGGCGCGAAGCCGCCACGATGCCGCCCGAACAGGCCCAAGACAATGCCCACGGCCTGGGCCGCGAACTCTTTGCCGGCATGCGCCGCAACGTCACCAGCGCCGAAGAAGGCGCCTGCACCTGGATGTGAAGATGATCAACCCGCTTGATTTGGCGAGCCATGGGCCGGTGATCCCGGTCATCGTGTTGCAGCGCGTGGCTGACGCCGTGCCCATGGCGCGTGCGCTGCTGGCCGGCGGCGTGCGCGTGCTCGAAGTGACGCTGCGCACGCCGGTGGCGCTGGCGTGCATGCGCGCCATTGCGCAGGCCGTGCCCGAGGCCATCCTGGGGGCCGGCACCTTGCGCACGGCAGCCGATGTGCGCGCCGCGCGTGATGCCGGCTGCCAGTTCGGCGTCAGCCCGGGTTTCACACTCGAGATCGCAGAAGCCTGCCAGGGCGAGGGCCTGGCCCTGCTGCCCGGTGTGGCCACGGCCGGCGAGGTGATGGCCGCCAACGCCGCGGGCTACAGCTTCCTGAAACTCTTTCCGGCCAGCGCAGTGGGCGGTGTGCCGCTGCTCAAGGCCCTGGCCGGGCCGTTTGCCGACGTGGTGTTCTGCCCCACCGGCGGCATCAGCCTTGATAACGCCAGGCAGTACCTGAGCCTGCCGAATGTGAAGGTCTGCGGCGGCTCGTGGTTGACGCCTGCGGACGCGCTGGACAGCGGCGACTTCGAGCGCATCACACGCCTGGCGCGCGAGGCTGTGGCGGCGTTGTCCGCATGACCAAATGTGGCTCTGCCACTTTGCTCATCCCCCTCGGGGGGCCTGGCGCGCAGCGACAGGTCTGGGGGCGAGCTTAACCGCCCGGTTTGGTCATGCGCTGCGCCAGGCTGCGCGCAGCGTCGGTGCATTCGCCGGTCAACCCGGCCACCACACCCGCCACGTCGGCCGGGCTGCGGTTCTGGCTCAGTTTGAACTTGGCCTGCACGCGCTGCACCGGGATTTCAATGCCGACGATGGCGGCCTTCATGGCATCGATGTAATCAGCCGGCGCATCGCTCACTCGCCAGGGGTGGGCCCGTGCGCCCTCAAAGGTGTTGGTCAGGCGCTCGACCAGGCCGTGCAGCCAGGCGGCATCCTCCACAGCGTGCAACGGACCGTGCGCCTGCACCACCGCATAGTTCCAGGTCGGCACCACCTTGGCGGTGGCGGATTTGCTGGGGTACCAGCTTGGTGAGATGTACCCCTGCGGCCCCTGGAACACAACCATCACCGGCTGCCCCGCCGCGCCTTGCCACACCGGATTGGCCCGCGCCACATGGCCGCGCAGCGTGCCATGCGCGCCACCATTGGCATCCCACAGCAGCGGCAGGTGCTCGGCATGCAGGCCGTCTGGCACCTGCCACACCAGGGTGGCAAAGGGGTGGGCGGCGGCCAGAGCGTGCCAGGCCGCGCTGTCCTGTTGATCGAAGTGTTTGGGCAGGTACATCGCAGGCTGACTTGACAAGCTCAGGTGGTGTCAGCCGCGTTGGATGAGTTCGATCTTGTAGCCGTCGGGGTCGGTGATGAAGGCGATCACCGTGCTGCCCCCTTTCACCGGCCCGGGCTCGCGCGTGATCGCCCCGCCCAGCGCCGAAGCGCGTTCGCGCACCGCAGAGCAGGTGGCTGCCACGTCGGCCACACCGATGGCGATGTGACCGAAGGCGGTGCCCGGCTCGTACTTCTCGACCCCGTAGTTGTAGGTCAACTCGATCTCGGCATGCGCCGGGTTGCTGCCGTAGCCCACGAAGGCCAGGTCGTACTTCTGCTCGGGCCGCTGCGTGGTGCGCAGCAGGGTCATGCCCAGAACCTGGGTGTAGAAATCGATGGCGCGCTGCAGGTGGCCAACGCGCAGCATGGTGTGAAGAATGAGCATGGTGTTTGCGGTGTGCTGAACAGGGCGTGCAGTGTGCCACCTCAAGGCACGGTTCAAGCGGCCGAGGCCGGCGGCACGGTGTAGTTCAGCGCCATGCGCCCGCCATCAACGACGACGATCTCACCGGTGATGTAGCTGGCCGCGTCGCTGAGCAAGTAGGCCACGGCCTGCGCCACTTCCTCGGGCTGGCCCAGGCGGCGCAGCGGCGTGCGGCTCATGATGCGTTCGCGCGCCTCGGGGCTGCCCAGCACAGCTTGCGCCGCCAACTCGGTGGCAATCGTTCCCGGCGCCACGGCATTCACGCGGATGTGCTGGTCGGCCAGGGCCAGGGCCATCACGCGCGTGAGCTGGTTGATGCCACCCTTGCTGACGTTGTAGCTGGCGATGTTGGGAATGGCCAGCGTGGCGTTGACCGAACTCAGGTTGACGATCGCGCCCGGCGTGCCCTGTGCAACCAGCTGTTTGGCCACCGCCTGCGCCACCAGGAACGCACCCTTGAGGTTGACGCCGAGCACGGCGTCCCAGTCGGTTTCGGTGATGTCGAGGAAGGCCGCGGCCTTGAAGATGCCGGCGTTGTTCACCAGCCCGTCGACGCCACCGAATTGCGCCACGGTGGCGGCGAGCGCGGCGTTCACCTGCGCCGCAAGGGCCACGTCGCACCGCTGGAACAGAACCACCGCGCCGCGCGAGCGCAACTCGGCAGCGCAGGCCTGGCCGGCGGCGCTGGCCACGTCCCAGATCGCCACACTGGCGCCTTCGCGCGCCAGCAGCCGCGCGCATGCGGCGCCGATGCCCTGCGCGCCGCCGGTGACGATGTAGCGCCGCCCGCGCAGGCCGAAGCAGATGTCAGCGTCAGTCACGCAAACACGGCACCTGCACCGGCCAGGTTCAGCCCGCCACCCCGAGCACGGCCCAGAGCCGGCCGATCTCGGCGGCGCCGTCGGTCCCCTGGATGCTGCGCAGCACTTGCGTGGCCTTGGGCTTGTGCTTGGGCGACTGCAGCATGGCCAGGCCCAGGCGCAGCTTGGCGTCTTCGGGCTTGGCCAACCCGCCCTTGGCAATGCCCTGCTCGATGAGTTTGATGCCTTGCTCGGCCTGCCCCATGCTGGCATAGGCATAGCCCACGCGAACCAGGTCGTTGCCGTTCTTGGCCGCGGCCGCGTCAACCGCTTGCGCGGCAATGCCGGCCTTGCTCTCGGCTTCTTTCTTCACCGCCAGGTCGCGCAGCCGCTTGTGGCGCTCGGCTTCGGGCCCGGTGCCCAGGGCGCCGGAGGCGAAGCCTTTTTCAACAATTTTCAGGCCTTCGGTGGACAGGCCGGCCTGCAAGGACAGTTGCGCCATTTCCATGAAGTCTTCGGTCTTGGTCAGCGTGCCGGAGGCCAGCCGCAGGCGCATCACGTCGAGCGAGAAGCGATCAGAAAACCCGGGCTTGCGCGGCAGGCGGCCGAGGTAAGCGTTCCAGTAGTCCTTCTTCGGGTAATGGGCCAGCAGCTTTTCCAGCGTGCTGCCGTAACCATTCATGTTGCCGGTGCGCTGCTGGGCATCGGCCAGGCGCAGCAGGTCGCCTTCATCGGGGCGGCGGCCGGCCTGCTCGGCGGCCTGAACGGCCGCGCCGCTGTCGCGTGCGATGGCGCCGTAGTCGCCGCTGGACGATTGCAAGTACGCCTGCAACTGGC
>JAYUQE010000420.1:0-8583 GCA_043756905.1 Burkholderiales bacterium
AGCAATGCGACTTCTTTCAAAGACAGAATCAATGCACTTACGGCTAATGGGGCAACGGCAATTGGAAAAGCTGGCATTAAAGCTTTCGCAGAATTAAACCGGCCGAAGCGGTTGTACACGCGCACGATGGCTTCGATGTAGACCAGGATCTGCTGCCATGGCACGAAGTCATTCAGCAATGATCCGATCACCGGCGTGCGCCCCATGCCGCCGCCCACCAGCACCTTGAAGCCCACTTCGCCGGCGTCGTTCTTGAGCAGTTGCAGGCCGATGTCGTGCCAGGCAATGGCGGCGCGGTCTTCGCGCGCGCCGGTGACGGCGATCTTGAACTTGCGCGGCAGGAAGGCGAATTCGGGGTGCAGCGTGCTCCACTGGCGCAGGATTTCGCAGTAAGGCCGTGGGTCCACCACTTCGTCGGGCGCCACGCCGGCCAAGGCATCGCTGGTGATGTTGCGAATGCAGTTGCCGCTGGTCTGGATGCCATGCATGTCAACTTCGGCCAGCAGATCCATCACATCCGCCGCGCGCTCGAGCGGAATCCAGTTGAACTGCACGTTCTGCCGCGTGGTGAGGTGGCCATAGCCGCGGTCGAATTCGCGCGCGATGCGGGCCAACTGGCGCAACTGCCGGCTGCTCAGTTCGCCATAAGGTACGGCCACGCGCAGCATGGGTGCGTGGCGTTGCACGTACCAGCCGTTTTGCAGGCGCAGCGGGCGGAAGTCGTCTTCCGGCAACTCGCCTGTCAAGTGACGCTGCAACTGGTCGCGAAACTGCGCGGCGCGGGCGCGGACGAACTGGCGGTCGAAGTCAGAGTAGGAATACATGGCTAGTGGATCACTTTCAAACCAGCGGTCACGAGCGACACGCACAGCAAGGTGCGAACCAGGGTTTCGGGCAGCGTCTTGGTCAGGCGCGCGCCGAGCCAAATGCCGGGCAGTGAACCCAGCAGCAGCGGCACAAGCAGCCCGTAGTCGACATGGCCCAGCGTGGCGTGGCCGATGCCGGCCACCAGCGTGAGCGGCACTGCGTGCGCAATGTCGGTGCCCACCAGGCGGTGCGTGGGCAGGCGTGGATACAGCAGCAAGATGATCGTGGCGCCCAGGGCACCCGCGCCAATGGAGCTGAGTGACACCAGCACACCCAGCACGGCGCCGGCCAGCACGGTCAAGATGGTCTTGCGGCGTTCGGGCAGCCAGGCTTCCAGCCGCAAGCCCAGGCGGTGCCAAACGTGCTTGTAGGCCACCGTTACCGCGGTGAGCAGCAGGGCAATGCCAAGCGAGAACGTCAAGGCCTGCGCCCAGCCTTTGGTGATGCCGGTGAGGTGCATCAGCGCAATCGTGGCC
The DNA here is from genome assembly GCA_043756905.1 of Burkholderiales bacterium. Lineage (GTDB taxonomy): Bacteria > Pseudomonadota > Gammaproteobacteria > Burkholderiales > Burkholderiaceae_C > Rubrivivax. Next base: position 1,344 of record JAYUQE010000420.1, read on the forward strand.
ACCGCCGCCGGAATGCTGCCCAGCAGCAACAAGCCGGTGATGCGATGGTCAACATGACCAAGGCGCTGGTGCACCACGGCGCCACCGGCTTTGGTCAGCGCAGCAAACCACAGATCGGTGCCGATCGCCACGGCCGGGCTCAAGCGAAACACACCCATTAACAGCGGTGTCATGAGCGAGCCGCCGCCCACGCCGGTGAGGCCGACGATGGCGCCGACGCCGAAACCGCTGATGATCGCTACCCAGTCCATGCCTCGGCGTCCCCGTATGTTGCAGTGCAGCGGGCGACTCTATCGATCGTTCATATTCCTGAAAACTACTTTTTGTTAATTTCTAAATATGATTTTCAGGCTAAAGACGGTTTGGTCGGTTCATCTGTTCGATGCTGCGCCCTCGGGTGTGTTCGCGCACGTGGCGCGCGAGCGACTCACCGCGGATTCAACGCACATCCACGTAACCGCGTCGAAGCTGCCGCCTGGCGGCGTTGACGCGCTGCGCGCCGCAGCCGCCGGGCAGCCTGGCGCCGGCAGCGTCGCGTTCACAAAAGAAAACGGCCCAGCTTGCGCTGGGCCGTAAAGGTACCTTGAAAGGGGGATTCAGGAGGTACCGAGGAGACAACCATCCAAAGAGACCACGTCATTCAGACCGTGGCTCTTATGGGATACGCCCACTTCTTGAAAGTTCCCTACTTCCTTGCGAAGAGGCGGCGAGCGGCGCTCCCTTTACTTTGATTTAGGCGCGCTTGCCCTTGGCCGGAGCCTGGGCAGCCTTGACAGCGGTGTTCTGCATCGCCTGGAAGTTGGCTTCGGCCACTTCGGCAGCTTGCTTGGTGGCCTTGTTCACCGACTCGTAGGCGTTGCTGGCAGCAGCCACGGCCGACTTGACCATGGCAACAGCGCTTTCGCTGCCGGCCGGCGCGTTCTTGACGGCGCTGTCAACCAGGCTCATCACCTTGGCTTGCACGTCGGCAGCTTGGGCTTCGGCGACCTTGGTCACTTCGGCGCCCGTGGCGGCGGCGATGTCATAGACGTGGCGGCCATAAGCGGCGGCCTTTTCGGCGGCAGGTTGCAGGTACTGGGCTTGCAGGGCCATCAGCTCTTGCGCGTCCTTCACCGACAGCGCTGCCTTGGTGCTGGCAGCGGCTTCGCTGATGGCAGCGCGCGCCACTTGCAGGTTCAGTTCAACCAGGCGCTCAACGCCTTCGAAGGCCTTGTTCGTCAGGCCAAAGATCGTTTCGACGTTGGCCTTGTGGGCGGCCAGGACTTGTTCGGCGGTCAGCATGTTGATATCTCCGGGTTCAGGGTTGAGGTTCAAACTCTGTGCAACGTTTGCTGCGCTGCAACATAGAACGAAGTATAGGGTTTTCTCCATGCCATGCAAGCTCTTTTGTTGCGGCGCAGCAATGTCTAGTGAGGTTTCTCTAGATCAGCCCGGGGACGCTGGTGGTGGCGGGTTGGCGCGCAATGGAAGAATGGCGCCATGAATCCGCACCGCCCAGCCGATACGCAAGCCGCCGTTGATGCCGCCCTGACCAGCCGCCAGTCGATCCGCGCCTTCCTGCCCACGCCCGTGCCGCAGGCCGTGGTTGAAGACATCTTGCGCGTGGCGTCGCGGGCGCCGTCCGGCACGAACACGCAGCCCTGGCTGGTAACGGTGCTCACCGGCGCGGCGCGCCAGGGCCTGGCAGACAAACTGCAGCTCGCCTTCGATGACCCCGAAGGCAAAGGCCACGCTGAGGAGTACCCGTACTACCCCACCGAATGGGTCAGCCCGTTCCTGGAGCGCCGGCGCAAAGTGGGTTGGGATTTGTACGGCCTGCTGGGCATCGGCAAGGCAGACAAGCAGCGCATGCATGCTCAGCACCGGCGCAACTATGAGTTCTTCGGCGCACCGGTGGGCCTGATCTTCACCATCAGCCGGGTCATGCGCCAGGGCAGTTGGATGGACTACGGCATGTTCCTGCAAAGCGTAATGATCGCGGCGCGCGCGCGCGGCCTGCACACCTGCCCGCAGGCCGCCTTCACGCCTTACCACCGCATCATCATGGAACACATCGGTGCTCCCGCCAGCGAGATGCTGGTCTGCGGCATGGCGCTGGGGCATGCCGATCCGCTCGCCATTGAAAACACCCTTGTCACTGAGCGTGAACCGGTGGCCGCCTTCGCGCGCTTCCTAGAATGACGCTGCCGGTGTGGCCGGCCCAACAAGAGGTTTGTCAATGAGAATAAGAACAGCCACGCTGTGCTGCGCTGCTGGGCTGCTGGCCTTGGCCTGCCCGCTGCCCGCGTTGGCGGCGGATACCGCTTTTGCTGGCCCCACGCTGGGCAGCATCCCGGTGGAGTTTTTCATGTTCGCCGTGGTGCTGGCGGGCGTGGCCTTGTTCCACCACGCCACCTTGCCCATCGCCCTGGGCGGGGCGATCGTGATCGCGCTGTACAAGGTTAGCCTGTCGCCGTTCAAGACTGGCGCGGGCGTGGGTGGCTTTATGAGCCACCTGGGCCATGAGTGGGTGGTGCTGAGCAACTTGCTGCTGCTGCTACTGGGCTTCGCACTGCTGGCCAAGCATTTCGAGGAAAGCCAGGTGCCCGCCGTGCTGCCGCGCTACCTGCCCGACGACTGGAAGGGCTGCTTCGTGCTGTTGGCGTTGGTGTTCGTGTTGTCAGCTTTCCTCGACAACATTGCCGCGGCCATGATCGGCGGGGCCATCGCTCACACCGTGTTTCGGGCCAAGGTGCACATCGGTTACCTGGCGGCCATCGTGGCCGCGTCCAACGCCGGCGGCGCCGGCAGCGTGGTGGGCGACACCACCACCACCATGATGTGGATTGCTGGTGTCAGCCCGCTCGAAGTGCTCAAGGCCTACATCGGCGCCGGGGTGGCCTTGTTCATCTTTGGTGTGCCGGCTGCGCTGAAACAACAGGCCTATTCGCCAATCCAGCGCGATGAATCAGCCGGTGCGCGCATCGACTGGACCCGTGTGGGCGTGGTGGCGTTCATCCTGGCCGCGGCGGTGGCGGTGAACGTGGTGGTCAACACCCGCTTCACGGCGCTGGCCGACAGCCTGCCCTTCCTGGGCCTGGCGGTCTGGGCCGCCTTGCTGCTCGGTGTGGCGCTGCGCCAGCCCGATTGGAGTTTGTTGCCCGGTGCGTTCAAGGGCTCGGTGTTCCTGTTGTCGCTGGTGTTATGCGCATCGATGATGCCGGTGGAGCACTTGCCAGCAGCGTCGTGGCCCACCGCACTGGGGCTGGGCTTCCTGTCGGCGGTGTTCGACAACATCCCGCTCACCGCCCTGGCGCTCAAGCAAGGCGGTTATGACTGGGGCTTCCTGGCTTACGCGGTGGGCTTCGGCGGCTCGATGATCTGGTTTGGCTCCTCTGCCGGTGTCGCTTTGGCCAACATGTACCCCGAGGCGCGTTCGGTCGGGCAGTGGTTGCGTCACGGCTGGTTCGTGGCCGTGGCCTACGTGGTGGGCTTCTTCGTGATGCTGGCCGTGATCGGCTTTCACCCCGGCACCGCGCTCAAGGGCAGCGCAGCGCCGGCGGCGCAGGTACAACCCAAATGAACAGCGTGCTGAAACCAAACCCGACCAAGCCCGCGGTGCTGGTGGCACGCGGCGTGTTTCCAGAAGTGCTGACCATGCTGCGCGAACACTTCGAAGTCGAGGCCAATGCGCAGGATGATGTCTGGGAGCAGCTTGAGTTGATTCGTCGCCTGCAGGGCAAGGCCGGCGCGTTCGTCACCAGCGGCGAACGGATCGACGATGCCTTGCTGCAAGCCTGCCCACAATTGCGCGCGGTGTGTTCCATGGCCGTGGGCTACAACAACATCGACCTGCCGGCCTGCACCGCGCGCGGCGTGCTGGTGAGCAACGCCCCCGACGTGCTGACCGAAACCACCGCCGACTTCGGCTTTGCGTTGATGATGGCCACGGCGCGGCGCATGGCCGAGAGCGAACGATTCCTGCGTGCCGGCAAGTGGACGAAATGGAGCCACGACCTGTTTGCCGGTGCCGATGTGCACGGCGCCACCTTGGGCGTGCTGGGCATGGGGCGTATTGGCCAGGCCATTGCCCGGCGCGGCGCACTCGGTTTTGGCATGAAAGTGATCTACCACAACCGCTCGCGCCTCCCCGCTGAGGCCGAAGCGCCGCTGCGCGCACGCCTTGTCAGCTTCAACGACTTGTTAGAGCAGGCGGACCACCTGGTTTTGGTGTTGCCATACACCCCCGCCGCGCAGCACCTCATTGGCGCCGCGGAGCTGGCGCGCATGAAGCCCACGGCCACGCTGACCAACATCGCCCGCGGAGGCATCGTCGACGATGCGGCCCTGGCTGTGGCGCTGCGCGCCGGCACGATCGCTGCAGCCGGGCTCGACGTGTTCGAAGGCGAACCAGCCGTGCTGCCGGCCTTGCTGGAACTGTCCAACGTGGTGCTCACCCCGCACATCGCCAGTGCCAGCCTGCCCACACGGCGGGCCATGGCGAACCTGGCCGCGGCGAACCTGATTGCCGCGCTGGGCTGCGGCGCCCAGGCCGGCCACCCACCCACGGCATTGAACCCGCAGGTGCTGATCGCGCGCTGAGCATTGCGCCGCGTTTCCAGCGCTTCTCGCGGCCTCGCAGGCCGGGCATCAGGCCAAGAATGGCGTGATGAAGACCACGCTACTTGCCTGCATGGTGACGCTGGCCCTGGGTGCTTGCGCGCAGGTCAACGTGCGCAGCCTGGGCACAGCGGGCCAGCCGCCGGCGTTCGAGCTGCGCAGCCGCACCTTGGCGCAACTGAGGGTCGAGGCCACGCGCCTGTGCCCCGCGGGCTACCAGGTGCTGCGCCAGTGGCACAGCACGCAGCGTGCTGAACTGGAAGACAACTTGCTGCTCAAGCGCGTGGCGCAGGCGCAAGACTTCATCGGCGCGGGCGACGCCGTGCAGGCCCAAGCCACGATTCAATGCAAGCCATGAGGTTGCTGCGCAGCAAGCGGCTGAGACAATGGCCGCATGACGCAATGGGCATGGTTGGCGGTCTGGGCGACGTGGATTCCGGGGATCGTGATGGCGCTGCTGGCGCTGCTGCTGCTGGCGGTGGTCTTGCTACTGTGGTTGGCCCTGCGTCGGCCCGATCAGCGCGGCTTTGAGGCGCTGCAGCTCAAGGCCACCGAACAGTCTGCCCACATTGAGCGTGAAGTTCGCCGGGAGGTGCTTGAAAGCGCGCGCGGCACGCGCCAGGAACTGGCCGGCAGCCTGAGCCTGTTCCAGCAAAGCCTGCTCAACCAGGCCGGTGATGTGGCGCGCACGCAGAACGAACAGATCGACAGCTTTCGCAGCCAGCTCGGCGCGCTGCAAGGGCAAATGAACCAGAGCCTGCTGCGCCTGGGCGAGAACCTGGCCGAACAACTGCGGGCGCTGACCGAAGCCAACGAGCGCCGCATGGCGGACGTGCGCCTGGCGGTGGAACAGCGCCTGGTGGCCTTGCAGGAAGGCAACGAACGCAAGCTGGAGCAAATGCGCGCCACGGTCGACGAAAAGCTCCACGCCACGCTTGAGCAACGCCTGGGCGAAAGCTTCAAGCAAGTGGCCGAGCGGCTGGAGCAGGTGCACCGCGGCCTGGGCGACATGCAGAGCCTGGCGCGCGACGTGGGCTCGCTCAACCGGGTGCTCACCAACGTCAAGACGCGCGGCATCTTCGGCGAGGTCCAACTCGCCGGCCTGCTCGAGCAGGTGTTCACGCCCGAGCAGTACGCCACCAATGTCGAGACCGTGCCCGGCAGCGGCGCGCGGGTGGAGTTTGCGATCCGCCTGCCCGGGCGCGGCAGCGACGGCGCGGCCAACGCCGCCGTGCCGCTGTGGCTGCCGATCGACGCCAAGTTCCCGCGCGACGACTACGAGCGCCTGCTCGACGCCCAGGAGCGCGCCGACCCGGCCGCCGCCGAGGCTGCTGGCAAGGCCATCGAGACGCGGCTCAAGCTCGAGGCGCGCAGCATTCGCGACAAGTACCTCGCCGCACCGCACACCACAGACTTCGCGATCCTGTTCGTGCCCACCGAGGGCCTCTACGCCGAGGCGCTGCGCCGGCCGGGGCTGGTGGAAGCGCTGCAACGCGAATGCAAGGTCATGCTGGCGGGGCCGACCACCCTGCTGGCCACCCTCAACAGCCTGCAGATGGGCTTTCGCACGCTGGCGCTGGAGCGCCGCAGCGCCGAGGTCTGGCAGGTGCTGGGCGCGGTGAAGACCGAGTTCGCCCGCTTCGGCGATGTGCTGGCCAAGACCAAGAAGAAGCTCGACGAGGCCAGCAACACCATCGTTCAGGCCGAGGTGCGCACGCGGGCGATGGAGCGGCAGTTGCGCGGCGTGGAGGCGATGCCGGTCGATCGCAAGCCGGGGTTGCTCGCGGCGGTGCCGGCCGGCGGCGACGGCAGCAGCGGCAGCAGCGACGGCAGCGACGACGAAGAGCGTGGCGTTGAATGAACGGCCCGTTGGCCGTGCCGGCACCGCGCAGCGCCTTCGTGATGGTGGTTGCCACCCTGGTCGGCCTGCACGCCTGCATGGCCGCCACCCGCATCGCCGCCAGCCTGGCGGTGCTCGACCAGGGTCATCCGGCGTGGGTGCTGGGCCTGCTGCTGAGCCTGTACGCGGTGGCTCCGATCGTGCTGTCGCTGTGGGCCGGGCGGCTGGCCGACCGCTACGGTTTCCACCGCCCGGTGACCTGGGCGGTGGCCATGGCGCTGGCCGGCGCGGCGCTGCCGGTGGCCACCCAGCACCTGGCCGCGCTGGCGCTGTCGGGTCTGCTCACCGGCGGTGCGGTCAGCGTGGCGGCGGTGGCGATCCAGCGCGAAGCCGGCCTGATGGCCCGCGACGCCAGTGACTTGAAACGCGTCTTCAGTTGGGTGGCGCTGGGTCCGGCGCTGTCGAACATGGTGGCGCCGGTGATCACCGGCCTGCTGATCGACCATGCGGGTTTCCGCGCCGCGTTTGCCTTTGGCGCCTTGCTGCCGCTGCTGGCCGTGGCCGCGGCATGGCGTGTGCCGCGCACGCCCTTGCCACCCGGTCCCGCCGGCGCGCCGCGGGCACTCAGCCAGGCCTTCGAGCTGCTGCGCCTGCCGGTGCTGCGCAACCTGCTGCTGGTCAACGTGGCGATGGCCGCGGCCTGGGACGCCCACAGCTTCACGGTGCCGGTGGTCGGCCACGCGCGCGCCCTCAGCGCGTCGGAAGTCGGCCTGGTGCTCGGCTCGTTCGCGGTCGCGGCCA
>JAYUQE010000421.1:0-8576 GCA_043756905.1 Burkholderiales bacterium
CGGGCGTTGTTGAATTCACCCAGCAGTTTGCAGCCGGTCTTGGCGGCGATGCGGCCGGCCCAAACCAGTGCCTTGTCGTGCACGCCCACGCCGCCCAGCAGCAGCGCGGCCGGAGCACCGCTGCGCAGGGCATCGGCCGCAGCACGAATGGCTGCGGCGTCAACGGGCTGCCGGGGTGCGGGCGCGGGTGCGGCTGCGATCGCCACGGCGCTGGCGCCAGCTTCACCCCAGGCCGTGTCGGCCGGCAAGATGAGCGTGGCGATCTGCCCCGGCGCGCTGCGTGCGGCGGCCACCGCGGCGGCGCCGGCGGGCGCCACGTCGGCGGGGGAGGTGGCGGTGCGGACCCAGTGCGACATCGGCCGCGCGATGCCTTCGATGTCGGCCGTGAGCGGGGCGTCGAGCGCCACGTGCGCGCGTGCGTGCTCGCCCACGATGTTGACGATGCCCGAGCCGGCCTTCTTGGCGTTGTGCAGGTTGGCCAGGCCGTTGCCCAGGCCCGGGCCCAGGTGCAGCAGCGTGGCCGCAGGCGTGCCGCGCATGCGGTAATAACCATCGGCTGCACCGGTCACCACGCCTTCAAACAGGCCGAGCACGCAGCGCATGCCGGGCAGCTTGTCGAGTGCGGCCACGAAGTGCATCTCAGACGTGCCCGGATTGGTGAAGCAAACGTTCACGCCGCTGGCCACCAGCGTGCGCACCAGGCTTTCAGCGCCATTCATGAATCAGCCTTTCAGCGCTTGCGCGCCAGTTTGGGGTCGAGCAAGTCGCGCAGGCCGTCGCCCATCAGGTTCAGGCCGAGCACGCTCAGGGCAATCGCCACGCCGGGGTAGATGGCCAGTTGCCAGGCCTGGAAGATCTGCGACTGCGCTTCATTCAGCATGCGCCCCCAGCTCGGCTGCGGCGGCTGCGTGCCCAGGCCGAGGTAGCTCAGCGCGGCTTCAGAAAGGATGGCCGTGGCAAAGCGGATGGTGGCCTGGACGATGAGCACGCTGGCGATGTTGGGCAGCACATGGTCGAGCGTAATGCGCCACGCGCCCTTGCCCGCGGCGCGCGCGGCCAGCACGTATTCGCGCGCCCACACGGCCTTGGCCGAGCCGCGCGTGATGCGCGCGAACAGCGGCACGTTGAAGATGCCGATGGCCACGATGCTGGTCACCATGCCCGGGCCATAAATGGCGGTGAGCATGATGGCCGAGAGCAGCGCCGGGAAGGCGAAGCTGAAGTCGGCGCCGCGCATCACCAGCTCTTCCACCCAGCCGCCGCGCGCCGCGGCCAGCGCACCCAGGCTGACGCCGGCCAGCAGGCCGATGCCCACCGCGATCACGCCCACCGCGATGCTGCTTTGCGCGCCCACCAGCAACTGCGAGGCGATGTCGCGGCCCAGGCTGTCGGTGCCCAGCCAGTGCGCGGCGCTGGGCAGGGCGAGCTTGGCCGGGATGTCGATCTCGGTGGCGGGGTAGGGCGTCCAAATCAGTGACAGCACGGCCGCGGCGCATAACAACGCCGTCAACACGACACCGACCACGAAGCTCGGATGCCGCGCGGCACGCGCGGCAAATTCATTCGGCCTTGCCGTCATGACACCCGCAGCCTCGGGTCGATCAACGCATACAGCACATCGACGATGAAGTTCACCGCCACCACCATGGCCGCCAGCAGCATCACCACGTCGCGCACCACCACCAGATCGCGGTTGGAGATGGCCTGGAAGACGAGCCGGCCCACGCCGGGCAGCACGAAGACGTTCTCGATCACCACGGTGCCGGTGAGCAGGTTGGCGAACTCCAGGCCCATCATCGTGAGCACCGGAATCATGGCGTTGCCCAGCACATGGCGCAGCAGGGTCTGGCGCCGGCTCAGGCCCTTGGCGCGCGCGGTGCGAACGAAGTCTTCACGCATCACCTCCAGCACCGCCGAGCGCGTCACGCGGGCCAGGATCGCCGCTTGCACCACCGCCAGCGCGATGGCCGGCAACAGCAGCGCCTTCAGGCCCGGCCACAGGCCGCCACCGTCTTCCTCGCTCCAGCCCGGAAAGCCGCCGGCGCTGACCCATTGCAGCTTCACCGCGAACAGCAACACCAGCAGGATCGCGAACCAGAAGCTCGGTATGGCAATGCCAAGCTGGCTCAAGGCCATCACGCCGACATCGCCCGCGCGCTGGTGGCGCGCGGCGGCGTACAGGCCCAGGCCCAGCGCCAGCACGGTGGTCAGCAGCATCACCATCACCGCCAGCGGCGCGGTGACTCGCAGGCGTTCGACGATCAACTCCGCGGTGGGCGTGTCGTAGCTCACGCTCATGGCGGTGCGGCCTTGCAGCAGGCCGCCGACCCAGTCGCCATAGCGCTGAAGCGGCGGCCTGTCCAGCCCGAGCTTGGCTTGCAAGGCGGCCAGCGCTTCGGGCGTGGCCGTGTCGCCCAGGATCACCTGCGCCGCATTGCCCGGCAGCAGCTCGAGCACGGCAAACACCACGATGGAGGCCACCGCCAGGGTCAGCATGAAGGTGACCAGGCGGCGCAAAAGGAACCACGCCATGCAACCTATGATGCCCCATGCAAAACCGTGGCCATCTTGTATGGCGTCACTGGCCCATGAGATTCCTTTTTGTTTGCAGCCTACTTTTTGTGATGTGGGCCTGCCCGGTGGGCCCGGCTTGGGCCCAGGGCGGGCCGCCGATGGCGCCACCCATTTCGGCCGCCCCGGCGGTGCAACGCAAGCTGCCCTTGTTCGACGAATTCAGTGCCCGGCTCGAAGCGGTGGAAACGGTGGAACTGCGCTCGCGCGTGGCCGGCACGGTGCTGAAGGTGCACTTCCGCGACGGGCAAGACGTGAAGCGCGGCGAGCTGTTGTTCAGCATCGACGCGCGGCCCTTTGCCGCCGAGCTGGCGCGTGCGCAGGCGCAACTGGCCGCAGCGCAAAACAGCGAGGCCTTGAGCGCCAGCGAGTTGCAGCGTTCGCGCAAGCTGCTGGAACAAAAGGCCGTGGCGCAACAAGAGGCTGAGCAAGCCGAGGCCACGGCGCGCAGCGCGCAGGCTGCGGTGCGCGTGGCGCAGGCCGCGGTGGCCAGCATGCAGCTCAATGTGGATTACGCGCAGATCCGCGCGCCGATTGCCGGGCGCGTGTCGCGCGCCGCCGTCACCACTGGCAACCTGGTGGCTGTGGGCGAGCCGGTGCTCACCACCGTGGTGGCGCAAGACAAGGTGCATGCCTGGTTCGACATGAGCGAACAAGCCTACCTGCGTGTCCGGCCCAGGCTGATGGTCAACGGCGGGGTCAACGGCGGGGCCAAAACCGGGGCCGGCAGCACTGTCAGCCTCGGGCTGGCCAACGAGGCCGGCTTTCCGCACAGCGGCACGGTTGATTTCATCGACAACCGGCTGAATGCGGCCACCGGCTCGATCCGCGTGCGCGCGGTGTTCGACAACCGCGCTGGTCTGTTTCTGCCCGGCCTGTTTGCCCGCCTGCGCCTGAGCGTGGGCGCGGCGCAAGACGTGGTGCTCACGCCCGAGCGCGCCATCGGCACCGATCAGAGCAAGCGCTTTGTCTACGTGGTGGGCGCTGACAAGCTGGCGCAGTTTCGTGAGGTCAAGCTCGGGCCGCTGGTCAATGGCCTGCGCATCATTGAAAGCGGCTTGAAGGCCGGCGAGCTGGTGGTGGTGAACGGCTTGCAGCGCGTGCGCCCCGGCGCGCCGGTGGCCGCGCAGGTGCTGGCGGTGGATGAACATGGCATGCCGGTGGAGCCGGCGGTTATGGCGCCAGGTTCACCCCCGCCGCCCGCTTCAGCACCCGCCTCAGCGGCCAAGAAGCCCTGAGGCGCTGGCATGAACATCTCGCGTTTTTTCATCGACCGGCCGCGCTTTGCCGCGGTGCTGTCGATCATCATCTTCCTGCTCGGCGCGCTGTCGTTGCAGCGCCTGCCGATCTCGGAATACCCTGAAGTGACGCCGCCGCAGGTGGTGGTGCGCGCGCAGTTCCCCGGCGCCAACCCGCGCGTCATTGCCGAGACCGTGGCCACGCCGCTTGAGGAGCAGATCAACGGCGTCGAGGGCATGCTGTACATGAACAGCCAGGCGTCGTCGGACGGCTCAATGACGCTGTCGATTAGCTTCAAGATCGGCACCCACCCCGACGCCGCGGCCACCGAGGTGCAAAACCGCGTCAACCGGGCGCTGCCGCGGCTGCCCGACATCGTGCGCCAGATCGGCGTGACCACAGAGAAGAGTTCGCCGAACTTCATCATGGTGGTGCACATGGTGTCGCCCGACAACCGCTACGACGCGCTGTACCTGCGCAACTACGCGGCGCTGAACGTGCGCGACCGGTTGCTGCGCATCCCGGGCATCGGCACCGTGCTGACCTTCGGCTCGGGCGACTACGCCATGCGCATCTGGCTCGACCCGAACAAGCTCGCCGATCGCAAGCTCACGTCGGCCGATGTGGTGAAGGCGCTGCGCGAACAAAACGCGCAGGTGGCCGCGGGCGTGGTGGGCGCGCCACCGGTGGCGGGCCGGGTCGACTTTCAACTCGCCATCAACACGCAAGGCCGCTTGAACAGCGAGGAGCAGTTTGCCGATGTGATCATCAGCACCGACGCCGCCAGCGGCGCGCTGGTGCGCATCAAAGACGTCGGCCGCGTTGAACTGGGCCCCAACACCTACGCCCTGGGCTCGCTGCTGAACAACCAGGAGGCGGCGGCCATCGGTGTGTTCCAGGCTCCCAATTCGAACGCCCTGGCCGTGAGTGAAAGCGTGCGCGCCACGATGGCTGAGCTGAAACAGAACTTCCCGCCGGGGGTGGACTACGCGATCGTCTACGACCCCACGCGCTTCGTTCGCACGTCGATCGAAAAAGTCATCATCACCTTGTTCGAGGCCATCGCGCTGGTGGTGCTCGTGGTGGTGATCTTCCTGCAAACCTGGCGCGCATCGCTGATCCCCTTGCTGGCCGTGCCGGTCAGCATCGTGGGCACCTTCGCGGTGCTGAATGTGCTGGGCTTTTCGATCAACACGCTGACCCTGTTCGGGCTGGTGCTGTCGATCGGCATCGTGGTCGACGATGCCATCGTGGTGGTGGAAAACGTCGAGCGCAACATCGAGGCCGGCCTCGCCCCGCGCGAGGCCGCGGTGCAGGCCATGCAGGAAGTGTCGGGCCCCATCATCGCCATCGGCCTGGTGCTGTGCGCGGTGTTCGTGCCGCTGGCCTTCGTGGCCGGGCTGGAGGGCCAGTTCTACCGCCAGTTCGCGGTGACGATCGCCATCTCCACCGTGATCTCGGCCTTCAATTCGTTGACGCTGTCGCCGGCCCTGGCCGCCATCTTGCTCAAGCCGCGCGGCGCGGCGCCGGACGCGCCCACTCGGCTGTTGATGGCGTTGTTCGGCTGGTTTTTCCGCTGGTTCAACCGCTTCTTCAAACGCAGCGCCGAGCGCTATTCCAGCGGCATCACCGGCGTGGTGGTGAAGCGCAAATCGCTAGCGTTGCTGGTCTATGCCTTGCTGCTGGGCGCCACGGTGCTGTTGTTCATGCGCGTGCCGCCGGGGTTCGTGCCGCAGCAAGACAAGCAGTACCTGATCGGCATTGCGCAGTTGCCCGACGGCGCCAGCCTGCAGCGCACCACCGAGGTCATTCGCCGCCTGAGCGACATTGCCAAGGGCGTGCCCGGCATCCGGGATGCGGTGGCGTTTCCGGGCCTGTCGATCAACGGCTTCAGCGCCGCGCCGAATGCCGGCATCGTGTTCTTCGCGCTCGATGAATTCGACAAACGGCAAACGCCCGAACTCAGCGCTGACGCCATCGTCGGCCAGGTCAACATGCGCCTGGGCGCGATTCAAGATGCCTTCCTGTTCGTGCTCTCGCCGCCCCCCGTGAGCGGCTTGGGCAATGCCAACGGCTTCAAGCTGCAATTGCAAGACCGCGCCTCGCTGGGCGAGGGCGCACTGCAAGGCGCGGTGCAGCAGCTCATGGGGCGCGTTTATGGCGACCCGAACAGCGGCATCACGCAGTTCTTCAGCAACTACCAGATCAACGTGCCGCAGTTGCTGACCCAGATCGACCGCACGCGCGCCAAGCAAATGGGCGTGAACCTGACCGATGTGTACGAGACCATGCAGACCTACCTGGGTTCGCTGTACGTGAACGATTTCAACCGCTTCGGCCGCACCTTCCAGGTCATCGTTCAGGCCGACGCGCCGTTTCGCGCGCGGGCCGAAGACATCGGCCAACTCAAGGTGCGCAACAACCTGGGCCAGATGGTGGCGCTGTCGTCGTTGATGACCGTGGAGCCGAGCTTCGGCCCCGGCGCGGTGGCGCGCTACAACGGCTTCTATGCGGCCGACATCAACGGCGCGCCCAAGCCCGGCGTCAGCTCGGGCCAGGCGCAGGCGCAGATGGAGCAGATCCTGGCGCAGACCCTGCCGCGCGGCATCGGCTACGAATGGACCGAACTGGTCTACCAGGAAAAGATCGCCGGCAACACCATGGTCGTGGTGTTCCCGCTGTGCGTGCTGCTGGTGTTCCTGGTGCTGGCCGCCACGTATGAAAGTTGGACGCTGCCGCTGGCCATCATCCTGATCGTGCCAATGTGCATCTTGTCGGCGCTGTTCGGTGTGTGGCTCAGCGGCCTGCTCGGCGCGCCGGGTGACAACAACATCTTCACCAAGGTGGCGCTGGTGGTGCTGGTGGGCCTGGCGTGCAAGAACGCGATCCTGATCGTCGAGTTCGCGCGCCATCTGGAGGAAAAAGGCGAGTCGCTGGTGCAGGCCGTGGTGCATGCCTGCCGCTTGCGGCTGCGCCCGATCCTCATGACCTCGATCGCCTTCGTTGCCGGCGTCACGCCGCTGTTGCTGTCCACCGGCGCCGGTGCCGAGATGCGCCGCGCCATGGGCGTGGCGGTGTTTTCGGGCATGCTGGGCGTGACCTTCTTCGGCCTGTTCCTCACGCCGGTGTTCTACGTGGTCTTGCGCAAGTTCAAACTGGCGCGCAGCGGCGCGGTCACAGGCGTTCGCCATGAGTAGTTGGCGCCGACCTGCGCTTGCCCTGTCAAGCCTGCTGTTTGGTTGCGCACAGGTGCCCACCGTCATCACCCCGGCCGCAACCCAGCACACGGCATTCGTGACCCCGGCCGCGCCAGGCGAGCCGATCGGTGCGTTCTGGCGCGCCTGGGCCGACCCGCCGCTGGACGCCCTGCTGGCCGACGCGTTGCGCGCCAACACCGACGTGCGCCTGGCCAAAGGCCGGCTGCAAGAGGTGCGCGCCAACGCCACTGAAGCCGACGCCAACCGCCAGCCTGCCGTGGGCGCCACGGCCGCCGCCGGCCGCGGCAATACGCCGGGTTTTGCGCTGGACAACTTCATCAGCTTGGGCGGCAGCTTCAACTGGGAGCTGGACTTCTTCGGCCGCACCCGGCGCGCCGGCGATGCGGCCGCGGCGCAAGTGCAGGCCAGTGAAGCCGGCGTTGACGTGGCGCAGCGCGTTGTCGGCGCCGAGGTGGCCACGCAGTACCTGGCCCTGCGCGGCGCGCAGCAGCGCCTGGCGGTGGCGCGCGAGGCCTTGGTCAACCAGGTCGAGGCGCAGCGCATCGTGCGTGTGCGCGCTGAACTGGGCCGCGGCACGGCGCTCGACGTGGCGCGCGCCAATGCCTTGGTTGAGAACACCCAGGCCAGCTTGCCCGCGCTGCAAGGTGGCATCGAACGCGCCGCCTTTCGCCTGGCCACGCTGAGTGCGCGCAGCCCCGGTGCCACGCTGGCCGCCTTGGTTGAACCACGCGCCTTGCCCAGCTTGCCCGTTGTGCCGGCCGCAACCTTGGCCGTGGGCACGCCGCAGGGTTTGCTGGAGCGCCGGCCTGACATTCGCCTGGCCGAACGGCAACTCGCCGCGGCCACGGCCAGCATCGACGTGGCCAAGGCTGAGCTGTACCCGCGCATCAGCCTGGTCGGCCTGCTAGGCTTTGCCAGCGCCGGCCTGGGTGACTTGCTGGCCAGCGCCGGGCGCAACGCCAGCCTGGGTGCCAGCCTGAGCTGGGCGGCGCTCGACTTCGGCCGCGTGCGCGCACGCATTGGCGCCAGCGAGGCCCGCGCTCACCAGGCCTTGCTGGTCTGGGAGCAAACGGTGCAACTCGCGCTCGAAGAAACCGAAGCCGCGCTGTCGCAATTCACGCGCGGCGTGCAGCAGGCCGCACGGCTGGAAAACGCTGCGCGTGAAGCGCAAGAGGCCGCGCGCCTGGCGCGCTTGCGCTTCGAGGCCGGGGCGAGCGACTTCCTCACCGTGCTCGACGCCGAGCGCAGCCTGCTTTCCGCGCGCGACGCGCTGGTGCAAGCCCAGCAGGCCAGCCTGGTGGCCCTGGTGGTGGTGTACCGGGCCCTGGGCGGGGGCTGGAGCGTGGCGCCGTGAGCGGGGTCAGCGTTTGCGTGGGCTGCCCTTGACCGTTGCCCGGCCCTGTCATACACTGGATGACATGCGAGTCAATGCCCGCTTCGACCCAGACACCCAGGCCCAGCTTGAGTACATCGTGGCCACCACCGGCCAGGCGGTGAGCCAGGTCGTGCGCGAATGCGTGGCCTCGTATTACGTGCAACTGCGCGCGC